>JBDTLL010000220.1:0-4331 GCA_039934815.1 Daejeonella sp.
TTTGCCGTTGGGGCTGTAGTAGGCGCCAAATTCGGTTGCCCGGATGCAACCTGTATTGCCATTGTTGGTGATGGCGCATTTATGATGCATGGTGCGGAGGTTTCTACCGCCAGCCAATACAACACGGGCGCTATCTGGATTGTATTAAATGATAATAATCTTGCTATGGTAAGCCAGGGAATGGAACAATTCTTTCCCGATAAAAATAATCCGCAGGATTGGGATAAATTATATGAACTCGGTAATCCCAATCTGGTAAAATATTCTGAAGGTTTGGGTGCGGATGCTTATGAAATCAATGATCCGGAAGAATTTAAAACCAAATTTCCGGAAATACTGAAAAAGGCAAATGAAGATCATCGTCCACAGGTTATTATAGCAAATATTAACCGCAAAAGTGTTCCACCCTATTATAATGCGTTATATGCACCCGCTAAAAAATAATTGAACTTATGAAAAATAGCTCTCTAGAATACGATGTTGCAGTTATTGGAGGAGGAATTTCCGGAATTTATACGGCTTGGCGATTAATGATGGCTGACGATTTTAATTCTTCTTTTCTTAAGAAGAAAAAAGGTGAGAAATTGAAGATTGCCGTATTTGAAGGAAGCGACCGGATTGGGGGAAGATTATTATCTGCACGTGCGCCAGGTTTTCCGCACATGAACTGTGAGGTTGGCGGAATGCGATACGTTTCATCACAAAAAATTATATCAAGTCTGGTAGAAAATGAACTGAAACTCCAGTGCCATGAGCAGACTGTTGACGTACCAATCAATATCGTTTATACCCGTGGCCATCGCTTACGCAATTATCAACTTTCTGACCCCGAAGTTTTACCTTATAATCTTTCCGATAAGGAAGCTGAGTGGTTAAAGCAGGGAAACGAAGCAAGCGACCTGATTGGTTGGGCCGTTGAGCAACTTTTCCCGAAAGTAAAAGATCTAAGCGGCGAAAAACTTGAAAAATATCTTCAGGATGCAACTCTGGATGAAATTCCCCTTTATCAGCATGGTTTCTGGAACATTCTGGCAAAAGTAATGAGCAACGAGGCTTATCAAATTGCTAAGACAACTGTAGGTTATGACTCATTAGGAATGAATGCCAACGCCGTCAATTCCATCGCAGAATATTTCAATTTCACTCCGAACGTTAAATATTATCTATTTAATGATGGTTTTGATTCCGTTCCGTGGACTTTGCAAAAGCAATTTGAAAATGCAGGTGGAGAAGTTCATATAAATTGCTGGCTACAGGAATTTGATGAATGCAAGTTAGACGATGGCTCAAAAGGTGTTGAGCTTTTGCTGAAGAAAGACAAAAGCGATTTTAAGGTTAAAGCAAAGGCAATTGTTCTGGCAATGCCAAAACGTTCCTTAGAATTATTGCAACAAAAAGGGCCTGTTTTAGATCCTATTAAAGCACCACACGTTCGCTTTATGATGAATTCTGTTGAAGGTGTTGATCTTTACAAAATATTTCTGGCGTATAAATTTCCATGGTGGGAGAAAACGTATGTAACTGCTGGTCGCTCTTTAACAGATCTTCCGCTAAGGCAATGTTATTATTGGGGAGTTGAAGGAAGGCAGCCGGGTGGAAATCCCGCTAACCAAAATTCAATGTTAATGGCTTACAATGACAGGGATAATTCTGAGTTTTGGGGAGGTCTTCGCGATTCACCTTTAGGGCCGGGCAACTCAATAGACTGGCCTTTGCCCGTAAATAAAAAACTCAGAGATCTCCATGAAAACACCAAAACATTCAACCGTCAGGAAATGCCTCATTCAAAAAAAGATCAGAACGACGAATGGGGAAAGCGACTGATGAAAAACTGGGAAGAACATCCGGCGCCCGATAAAATGGTGGCAGAAATGCACAGACAATTAATGGAGCTGCACAATATTTATGACGCACCAAAACCCCTGGAGGCAGCTTATATGGATTGGTCTGATGATCCGTTTGGAGGTGCTGTCCATTTCTGGAACTCGGGATACAAATCATGGGAAGTTTTGCAGGCTATGACGAGGCCTGTTGATGATTTTCCTTGTTTTATTTGCGGAGAAGCCTATTCTACAAACCAAACCTGGGTAGAAGGAGCATTACAAACTGCTGAAATTGTACTGCAACAACATTTTAAACTGTCGGCGCCAAAATGGTTGAAAAATGATTGAAACGACGCCTCGGATTACCGGACTGGGATTTTCTGTTCCCTCGAAAATAAGAGCCAATGACGATCCAATTTTTGATTGGATCAAAAAGAATAACCCACATGGCGAACAACTTTTTAAGGGTTATGAATTTAGGCATGTTTTGGATGATGAGGAGAGTTTGATTGACATTATGCTGCCCGCAGCTAAAAGTGCAATTAATGATGCCGGCATTAATGCGTCTGATATCGACATTTTATTAGGAACAGGTTCGGTAAGTGAATACAGAAACCCGAATGTGCTTTCCCTGCTTCATAAAGAATTAGGCTTAAAAGAGAGTGTTTGGGTAATTCCTGTTGATTGCGAATTTTCCAATTTCAACGCATCAATATTATTGGCAGATAGTTTATTAAAAACAGGAAATTATAAAACCGCACTCATTTGCGTTGGAGGAAATTGGTCCAGAAATGTGAATTACCACACTCCGCAAGCAATAAGTGCCGCCGATGGTGCCGGAGCGGCCGTTATGAGTACTTCAACTGATTCTACAAAATGGAAACTGAAAGACCAGCTAACCATCACAAATACTCAATTCTATGGAAGTATGTTTTCTTCCGGTAAGGAATACGATATCAGCCCGGCTATTGATAACAACACTAAATTTTGGACGGATACCTATTTTCAAATTACTGAAGAAGGAATAAACGGATTTAAAACTTTCGGCGTTAACTCTCCAGCAGAGGCAGCAACAGCTATTCTTAAACGCAACAACCTGCAGGGCTCTGATGTCGCATTGATCTCTCACCAAGCTTCAAGTGTTTTGATGGATCACTGGAATGATGTTATTAAACCCGCACAGTATATAAATACCATACAAAGGTTTGCTAATATGGCTCCCGCAAATATTCCGGTAACAATGGCTTGGTCTGCACAGAATGAGCCCGTCAAAACAAATCATTTGCTCTTATTGGCGATTGGTCCGGATATGCATACTAACGCGATGCTTTTAAGTCGCGATAGCTAAAGTCAGGTTAACACTTTGCTGTAATTTTTTTGCAGATAAGCAACTTTTCCGTAAGCGCCCCATTTTTCATAGGCCATTAAAGTCGGCTCTAGAGCCGTCAGTTTTTTGTTCTTACTTTGTTGTAAAATCAACCTGCATTCCTGTAGTTGAGCTGCGTCATTTAAAAATTCACCGGCCTCTGCTAAATTAGCAGCCTGAAAAAAAATCTCTTCGGCTCTATCCAAATCACCTTGTGTACCTTCTAAAAATGCTTCGAGAATTAAAGCTTTATGTTTAAAATTTTGCGGACAAATCTCTGCCCAACTTTGCATCTTATTTAATGATTCAGTAGCAATGCCGATCAATCTTTGATCCTTATAATTCCCTTTAAGCACACCTGTTAGGGCAGCAATTGCCGAATATTGTACCAGATCAATTTCAGCAATCTGACCTTCAAACGCTTTTAAAAGCGGTTTCACCTGATCGGCCCAGTACAAGGCATCACTCCATTTTCCAAAATGTGTATGCAATTTTACTCTGGCAACTAAACAATAACCAACCTGATTACTAAGCTCGGTTGAGCAAATTGATGAAATATCTTTTTCTTCGATATATTCTTCATCCGTCAACGACAAGTATTCATTTGTTATTCCGGCCAGCGCCTTTGCAAATTGCAGTTCCAGAATTAAATGGAAAGCGGCATTCATAACTCTTTTATTATTAAGAGAAAGGTGGAGACGGGCAAAATCCATTACCTCCTGTAAAGGTTTGCCGCATGCGGTGAGGTAAACCACATAGCCTGATAGATTAAAACAGGCGAACAGGATGTCTCCGGAAGCAAAACCTGAATCGGCTGCTTTTAATGCTAAAGTTAAACTGCTGTAAAACGGATTCACCCAATGATTATGAAACCAGGTGTGCACAAAAGCTACTCTTGGGAAATAAGTATTGTTATTTTTTAAGTCAGCTTTCAGCGCCAGTTCGCTCCATCTATAAGCACCGGCGTGATCTCCCGTCATCCCGTTATAAATAATGGAATATAGCGAATAAACATCGGCAACAGCTTTCCCACTTCCGTTTTCAAGCGTCATCCTCAACCCGGTTACAGAAATGAGAGCAAATAATTCAATCTGCTGACTCTGAAAAGCAAAAGGACCAATTTCTAGTAACAGACAAATTGA
>JBDTLL010000221.1:0-4287 GCA_039934815.1 Daejeonella sp.
GCGTTATTTATAGCAGCTCTGATTTTTAGTCGATTTCGAATAATTCCGGAATTGAGCATTAGTTTTTCGAGGTCTCCGTCCGTAAAAGCGGCAACCTTTTCGACATCGAAATCCGCGAAAGCTTGACGATAATTTTCGCGTTTACGCAAAACAGTAATCCAGCTAAGTCCTGCCTGAGCGCTTTCCAGAACTAAAAATTCAAACATCACTTTATCATCATAAACAGGTTTACCCCATTCGTCATCATGATATTTTACATAAAGCGGATCGGTTCCGCACCATGCACAGCGTTTAACTGAATTTTCTTCACTTAACTCCATGTTTATTATTGCTGATTTAACTCGTCCCAGTATTCTACCGCACGGCGGTAATGTGGAATTACAATTGATCCTCCAACTAAATTGGCAATCATAAAAATTTCATTTATTTCAGCATTATTTACTCCGGCATCATGACATTTACCTAAATGATATTTAATACAATCATCACAGCGCAAAACCATTGACGATACCAAGCCAAGCATTTCTTTTGTTTTTACGTCCAGAGCGCCGTCTGCGTAAGTTGTTGTATCAAGGGCAAAAAACCGTTTGATATTGGTGTTAGCGCTTTCCATAATCCGACCATTCATTTTGGTGCGGTAATCATTAAACTCTTCTATTAGCTTGCCCATTATTTTTTGAATCGATTATATATTAAGTTTTAACGTAAATCTATGAATGATTTTTTGCGTACATTCTATAAACTTTTAAAATGACGATATGAAAATAATTGCACCACGCCTACACGGATTTATTGATTATATTTTAGTAGTGTTTCTTTTGCTGAGTCCAACGCTTTTTGGGATGACTGGTCTGTTGGCAAATTTAACGTATGCTTTGGGAGCAATACATTTATTATTAACCGTTTTTACTGGTTTCTCTTTGGGAGTTATTAAAGTGGTACCATTTCCAATACACGGATTGATTGAATTGGTTGTTGGAATTGCGCTAATTGTTTGTGCTTTTACATTGTTTAGAATGCATACACTCGGCCATTTTTTTTATGCCGGTTTAGGAATTGCCGTTTTATTGGTTTGGATATTAACCGATTATAACAAGAAAGATTAAAGCAGTTCTGCACTTGGGTCCCAGAACAGCTTTTCAAAGTCAATAATCTTATCGTTCTCGACTTTTATTCCTTCATTATTTAATAGTTGTTCCATCAAATCGGGCGAACCGAAATGAAACTTTCCGGTTAGTAAACCCGTTCGATTTACAACCCGGTGGGCGGGAACTTGTGGAAATGCAGAATGTGAATTATTCATGGCATAACCCACCATTCTGGAAGAACCTTTTGATCCAAGATATGCGGCAATGGCCCCGTATGATGTTACCCGGCCGTAAGGAATTAACCGAACAACCTGATGAACCTGATCATAAAAGGAATCTTGATTCATATTAAAAACTAAACTTCAGGTAATTGATATTTTTATCTGTTGCCAGATATTTTTTCTCGTAATAAGTTTTAATCGACAAAACTTCGTCGGCGAAATCAGACTTATAAAGATCTTCAGTTCGTACAAATAATTGAAGCCCTAATTCAGCAATTTTTTCATGCGTATAAGCATGCAGGGCATCGTTATCTGTTTTTAAATGTACAATTCCGTTCGACTTTAAAATTAATTTATACATATCCAGAAAACGCGGAGCTGTTAGTCTTTTTTTCTCGCGACTGATCTGAGGTTGCGGATCTGGGAAAGTTATCCAGATTTCTGAAATTTCGGCTTCAGCAAAATATTCTAAAATATGTTCAATTTGAATTCTCAGGAAAGCTACGTTAGGTATACCTTCTTCTAAAGCTGTTTTCGCACCCCGCCAAATACGATTGCCTTTATAATCTATCCCGATAAAATTTTTTTCAGGAAACATTTTAGCAAGATTTACCGTGTATTCACCTTTGCCGCAGGCCAACTCTAAAACCAAAGGTTTTTGATTTGAAAACTGCTTTTCGCTCCAATTTCCTTTATAAGTTTTGCCTTCTTCAAGTTCGTGCACATTATTAAATGTTGCAATTTCTGAATAGCGGCGTAATTTATCCTTGCCCATGCTTCCTTTCTTAAGCCTGCAAAAATAGTTTTATATTTGCCACTCAACAAAAAAACGAAGTGGAAAAAAAATCGAAGATATATATTGCGGGGCATCGTGGAATGGTAGGTTCTGCCATTTATCGAAAACTGCAAAACGAAGGTTTTACTAATCTGGTAACACGCACCTCATCAGAACTTGATTTACGGAATCAACAGCAGGTAACAGAATTTTTTGAAACTGAAAAACCTGAATATGTGTTTCTTGCGGCGGCGAAAGTTGGCGGAATTGTAGCAAATAATACTTATCGGGCTGATTTTTTGTATGAGAATCTCGCAATCCAAAATAATGTTATCCATAACGCCTATTTAACAGGAGTTAAAAAGCTGATGTTTTTAGGATCAAGTTGTATTTATCCGAAACTGGCGCCACAGCCGTTAAAAGAAGAGTATTTATTAACCGGTTTGTTGGAACCAACAAATGAGCCTTACGCAATTGCAAAAATTGCTGGTATTAAAATGTGCGATGCCTACCGCGATCAGTACAACTGCAACTTTATATCAGTAATGCCAACAAACTTGTATGGGTATAATGATAATTATCATCCGCAAAACTCACACGTGTTACCCGCATTGATTCGTAAATTTCACGAAGCAAAAAGAGATGGTTCAGACAGTGTTACTGTTTGGGGATCGGGAACACCAAAAAGAGAGTTTTTATTTGCGGATGATTTAGCAGATGCCTGTTTCTATTTGATGCAAAACTACGATGAGCCCAATCTAATTAATATCGGGACAGGCGAAGATGTAACCATTAAAGAACTTGCGTTGACGATTCAAAAAGTTGTGGGCTTTGAAGGTGATTTAGTATTTGATTCTACCAAACCTGACGGAACTCCACGTAAATTAATGGATGTTTCTAAGCTTCATTCTAAAGGATGGAAACATACTATAGAACTGGAAGATGGAATTAAACTTGCTTACCAGGATTTTCTAAAAAATAATTCATAAAAAAAAGCCCGGAACTTCAAGTCCGGGCTTCTTTGTTTTTAATAAGTCTCGCTATCCGGCGGAATGCCGTAATCGAAATTTCTTGCTTTTTTAGCTTTAGTTTTTGCGGCTGTTCCGCGGATCCAGTCTGCGGCGTTATCTATCCAATGAGAGACAACATCTTTATTTACATTTGTTGCCGCTTTTTGAGAAACTAAAGCAACTAATGATTTAACTAAAAATCCGGCCCGACCGAAAACCATTTTATTAAGCAAAACAGGTAGCCCAATTCTAAAGGCATTTGTTACCCAATCGTGATCGGGCTCATTACTGCTTGTATTAGATTTCTCATGATCACCAAACCAGGAATTAACGCGGTGAAGTAGTAATGAAGGAATTCTAAATTTATCAGTAATTTTTTTTATGTCCTGCTCAATAGCAGCTTCATGGTGGAAGCGCTGAAGCTTTAAACGAAGTATTTCTGTACGCAAATCTTCAGTATTTTCAATCCTGCTTTTCATATACACTTTCGTTTCTTTCTTTTAAAATTGACTTGATCATTTTATTAGCCAACGGACGTTCAATACTATTCTTCTTAACAGCCATAACAATTACCGCTAAAAGAATGTAAACGCCTGTTATGATAAAAAATCCGGCATATGTATTTCCAATCAGCTCGCCGATATAGAAACCCAGGCCCATGCTTCCAAAGAAGAATATCATCAGACCGAGAAAAACTAAAATTGCCCCCGAAACGATTCCTCCAACTGCACCGGAAGCTTTATCAGCCAGCATTAGCATAGCCAAATCTTTGCGAATCTGGATATACTCTTTAATTTTACCTACAAGTCCGGGTTCTTCTTCTTCCTGTTCTTTCATATAAAATTTTTACCAATTAAGGTTAAGCCTGGTTAAATGAGTTTTCTGCGCTATCAGATGCTTTGTTATAAGCAGTTTTAGCTTTACCAGCTACATCGGAAGCAATATTATCTGCCTCATCTTCAGCTGAAGAAAATTTAGATTTTACGTTAGAAACTACCTTGTCTTTTAAGTTTGATAAGTTGCTTAACTCATCAGAAGTTCTGTCTTTAATACTGTCTGCCAGATTTTTCAACGAGTCATTTAATTTATCTCTGGTTTCAGATCCTTTTTCTGGAGCAAATAAAATTCCTACAGCTACACCGGCTGCTAATCCTGCCAAAAGTGCAGCTAAAGTTTTTGAGTTATCATTCATG
>JBDTLL010000222.1:0-4260 GCA_039934815.1 Daejeonella sp.
GGCAACGGTAACAAAATTTCTATGGCAGACTTAATTGTTCTGGCCGGTGGTGCCGTCATTGAAAAGGCAGCCAGAGATGCTGGAAATCCAATAACAGTTCCGTTCACGCCGGGACGAATGGATGCAAGTCAGGAACAAACGGATGTGGAATCATTCAGCTACCTGGAACCACAGGCCGATGGTTTCCGCAACTATCGTAAATCAAAAGTTAATGCGTCTACAGAAGCCTTATTGATTGATAAAGCTCAATTGCTAAACTTGACTGTGCCAGAACTCACCGTACTTATAGGCGGAATGCGTGTGCTGAACACAAATTTTGATGGTTCTGCGCATGGAGTTTTAACCAATCAAAAAGAGCAATTGACAAATGATTTCTTTATTAATTTACTCGATATGAAAACGGAATGGAAAGCCGCGACCGAGGAGAAAGAATTTTATCAGGGATATAACCGGGAAACCAAACAGCCAACCTGGACGGCGACTCGTGCAGATCTGGTTTTTGGTTCTAACTCAGAGTTACGTGCTGTTGCGGAGGTTTACGCATGCTCGGATAGTAATCCAAAATTTGTAAAAGATTTTGTTGCTGCCTGGAATAAAGTCATGAATTTGGATAGGTTTGATCTTAAAAGTAGGTAAGATTTAACTCTAACACAGGTTTGGAATAACGCGGAATAAAATGCTGTTTAGAAACATATATCCTATAAGAGGCATCTGAGTATCATAAAACGCTTCATGGACCTGATTGAAAAAACATAATTGCCATTTAATCCTTAAATAATCACTATGGCATACAAAACGGTAAATCCTTTCACAGGTGAAGATGTAAAATCTTTTGACGAGATAAGTAAAGAAACATTAGACCAGAAGCTGCAAAAAGCATCCTCATGTTTTGAAAACTGGCGTAAAACTAGTTTTAATGACCGTAAAAAAATAGTTCAAAAGGTTGCCGATCTAATGCGGGAAAGATCTGATGAATTGTCTGCACTTATCACCTTGGAGATGGGGAAGCGTATTAAAGAAAGTAAAGGCGAAGTAGAACTCAGCGCCTCTATTTACGAATATTACGCAACTCATGCCGAGCAGTTTTTAGAAGAAAAGCCGCTCAGTCCGGAAAAAGGATCTGCGTATGTGAGAAAAGAACCGATAGGTGTTTTGCTGGGCATAGAACCATGGAATTATCCGTATTATCAGGTGGCCAGGTTTGCGGCACCTAACATTATGGCGGGAAATTGTATCCTATTGAAACATGCTTCAAACGTTCCACAATGCGCCATGGCCATAGAAAAATTATTTACGGATGCCGGAGCGCCGGAAGGTTTATATACCAACCTGTTTGTTAGCAGTGAAAAAATAGATGAGCTGATCGCAAATCCGGTAATCAGGGGCGTTTCACTAACCGGTAGCGAAGCGGCCGGTGCCAGCGTCGCAGCAGCAGCGGGCAAAAATTTGAAAAAGTCTGTGTTAGAACTCGGCGGCAGTGATCCATTTATAGTTTTGGAAGATGCAGAACTGGATAAAACAGTTCAGTGGGCGGTGTATGGTAGAATGCAAAATTGCGGTCAGGCCTGTACTGCCGCAAAAAGATTCATTGTGATGGACAAGGTGTATGACGAATTCCTGGAAAAGTTTAAAGGAGCCTTAGAAAGTATGCAACCCGGCGACCCGATGCAGGAAGAAACGAGCCTTGGCCCGCTCAGCAGTAAATCGGCTTTGGAAGGATTGGAGGAGCAGGTAGAAAAGTCTGTAAAAGCGGGGGCAAAACTCGCAACGGGTGGCAAGCGTTTCGACAGACAGGGATATTTCATGCAACCAACCATTCTCACAGATATTCCAAAAAATGCCGAAGCTTATCATGAAGAGCTGTTCGGACCGGTGGCTTCTGTTTACCGCGTAAGTTCTGAAGATGAAGCAGTGGAGCTGGCAAACGCAACCCGGTTTGGGCTGGGCGGAGCTATATTCACAACCGATGAGAAAAGAGCCCAAAAATTGGCAGAAAGAATAAATTCAGGGATGATTTTTATTAATCACCCTACAGGTTCACAACCTGATTTACCTTTTGGCGGAACAAACCAAAGTGGTTACGGCCGAGAACTTTCATCGCTGGGCATTGATGAATTTTTGAATAAAAAGTTGGTGCGTACAAGCGATATCAATGATCAATAAAAATTATAAGTAATTTGAAAAAGGGAAAGTTTGCTTTCCCTTTTTTTATGCCTGATTTATATATTAAAATTTGCTGGAGTTGAAATAAATTAATATGTCAAAAATATTCGGAGATAAAGTGATTGATTTCAACCGACAACTACACTATTCGGACAAATTGCCGGAAAATTTTCAGGTTCTCAATCCATACATGACTAATCCTGAAACGATGGATGTTATGCAGCAGTTTTATCGTAAATATTACCCGGACTCAAATCAACGAAAGTTTATTATTGGAATTAATCCGAGCCGTCACGGAGCTGGAGTAACCGGGGTTCCGTTTACAGATACCAAACGACTTGAAAGTGTTTGTGGAATCAAAATGCAATCGGCATATACGCATGAAATTTCCTCTGTTTTCATGTATGATGTAATTTCAGAATTTGGAGGATCTGATAATTTTTACAGTCAATTCTACATTAATTCTCCATTTCCCTTAGCCATTATCAGGCAAACAAAAGAAGGCAAATGGCTAAATGCAAATTATTACGATCACCCAGACCTTTTTGAAACGGTAAAGGATTTCATGATCCTTTCTTTAAAACAACACATCAGTCTGGGATTAGATACTTCGGAAGTTTTTGTGCTCGGCAAGAAAAATGCAAATTTTATCCAAAAATTAAACAGAGAAGAGAAGCTATTTGACAAGCTAACAGTTCTGGAACATCCGCGATACATTCAGCAATACAAATCAAAAGAGAAACAATTTTATATAGATAAATATCTTCTGGCTTTGAGTAATTTCAAATAAAAAACCAGGAACATTACTCTTTCCAAAAATAAAAATTCTCCATTCTGTGATTTTCTTTTACTAAACTACACTAATAAAGAAAAAGGAAATTTGGAAGCCGAAGTCGTAACAGATAAAAAGGAAAAATTCATCCGGGCAGTTCAGGAAAATGAACGGCTGATATTTAAAGTCGCCACGTTTTATACAGATTGCCGGGAGGATCGTGACGACCTGGTTCAGGAGATTATTTACAATTTGTGGAAGTCGTTCGATTCATTCAACCAGCGTTCTGCCCTGAGCACATGGATGTATCGCATCGCCATGAATGTTTCCATTTTTCATTTAAAAAAGAATAAAAAACGGGTTTCAACGGTAGAAACAGGTCCGGAGGTTTTTAATTTCCCGGACACTGAGACGGAAGGATATGAAGATAAGATGGCTGCTCTGCAAAAGCAAATTCAGCATTTAAACTTGTTTGATAAGGGTATTCTGATGCTCTATCTGGAAAGTAAAAGTCACGAAGAAATTGCAGAAATAGTGGGTATTTCAAAATCCAATGTTGGTACAAAATTATCCCGCATCAAAGAAAAGTTAAAGAAACAAATAGCTGAAAAACGTTAAATATTAATAAAATGGATTTAGAAAACTTAAAACAGGATTGGAATTCGATGAACACTGAAAGTGCAGGTTCCGGTAAATTAACAGGTGAAATCATCAATCAAATGACACAGCGAAAAATCAATTCAAAGATCAATAAAATCAGAACTCCGGAAATTACCGGCGGATTGGTTTGTATTCTGGGTTTAGTTTTTATTGGCTATAATTTCGAAAAATTGGACAACACATTTTTGCAGTCCATTGCTCTGATCACTATTTTATTGCTGATTGTTTTACCACTTTTTAGCTTTTTAAGCCTGAAGCAGTTTGATACGAGTGAAGATGCTAAAGACAAACCCTATGTGGAAACCATCAGACAATTCGCGGTTCAGAAATTACGCTTTCAAAAATATCAGCAAGTAAATATTTTTCTTTGTTATTTGTTGCTTGTGGGCGTGGTGATATTATTGCCTAAATTCTTTTCGGGGAAAGATCTTTCTCAAAGCAAAACGTTCTGGATGTTCGCTTTTTCTTTCGGGTATATATTGCTGATGGTAGTTTCAAAATGGGTGAAGAAATATTATGCGAAGAATTTGAATCGGGCGGAGGAGTTGCTAAACGCTGTAAAGATGTAAGAGGTTTCAATTCTTTGCAAAGCGATGAAAAATCTCTGTGGAGAGACTGATAAACTAATTGCCGGAAGTTTAAAGCAAACCGACAACAGTTTTTTG
>JBDTLL010000223.1:0-4243 GCA_039934815.1 Daejeonella sp.
AAATTGACGAATTATACAAATGCCTTAACAACAAATAATGAAAGCCGTGAATTGGCTATAGCCGATAAAATTGTGTCGGAAATCGATACAAATAAGAACAAAGGCAATGCATTAATGAGCGCAGAGCAAATGCCTGAATTTCCAGGAGGAATGAAAGCTTTTTACGAGTATTTAAGTAAGAGCATTCAATATCCGGCGGAAGCCAAAAAAAATAATGTAAGTGGAAAGGTTATTTTGAGCTTTATAGTAGAAAAAAACGGTTCATTGAATGATATAAAAGTTTTAAGAGGTGTTGGCAGTGGGCTTGATGAAGAAGCCATACGGGTGATGAAAGGATCGCCAAAATGGTTGCCGGGCAAAGAGAACGGAAAGCCTGTTCGCGTTGCCTACACGTTGCCTATGCAGTTTTCGTTGGGTCAGGGAAAACCCGAAAAACAAAACCCGGGAACGAGTAATGGAATGGAAAAAGCGCTTTATATTTTAGATGGGAAAGAAGTTTCCGAAGCAACGGCAAAATCTTTCGATCCCGAAAAGATTGCTACTGTAAATGTATTAAAAGGAGAAAATGCCGGTGCTGCTTACGGCGAGAAAGGAAAGAACGGCGTTGTTCTAATTTCTACTAAAAATGCAGGTTCAGCCAGCAACTCAAATGAAAACATTAAAGTCACCGCAAATGCAAAAGGTACTTCAAACGTATCTGTTAACACCAACGATGACCAGGCAATGTTTAAAAATTTTAAAGGACTTATTATTATAGACGGAAAAGAAAGTGATAAAGCGGCAGCAGTAAAGTTAGACCCGAACGAGATTGCTACTGTAAATGTGATGAAAGGCGGCGGTGTTATGAACGCTTACGGTGAAAAAGGTAAAAACGGCGTGATTGTAATTGTGACAAAGAAAAATTAGAATGTGGCTATTCAGTTTTAAATCCTCCTCAGTTTTGAGGGGGATTTTTTGTTTGAAAATTACAAAGTAGAATTTAGATTCAGTATGATTAGTTTAGCACTTAGAAATTATCAGTTCAGGAATATGCGTTCGTCTAAATATTATATTATCAGTTTCGCCTTAATGCTTTTCATAGCTGTTATTTGCCCGGCAAAAGCTGAGGCAAAAAGTGGCCTAGCAAATCCCATAAAAATTGAAACCAAGGATTACACATCAGATTCTACATTAAAAACTCGGGAAGAATACAAAAACTTCCTGATCAAAAATTTGAATGTAAAAGCTTTGGAATGGTTTACAAAAACTAACGTCAACGTATTTTTAAAAACGGGAGAATTTGAAACCTATAACTTGCTGGACGAAGAAGAAAATCAAACAGCATATACCAAATATGGCACATTTCCACGCTTGCCCCTATTAACGCAGCCAAAATATTTGAATGAAAAGCCGGCAAACGTGTCCGGGTTTCAAACCAATTACAAAATTTTGGGCATACATCCATCTATTTTGGTTTTAGTAGATGGTGTAGAAACAAATCATAAAATTGCCGAGCAATTGGAGAAGGACAAACTTGCATCTGTTGTAGTTTTGAAAGGTAAAGAAGCCACAAATCAATATGGCGAAAGAGCGAAAAATGGCGCTATTGTCATCCTGACAAAGAAGTATAAAGAATAGAAATAAAGCAGGATTTAGATTATGTGAAAGTCAGTGTTGAAATAATTTACTATTTCTGGCAAATTACATTGGCATGCCGAGCTACCAGTTTCCAGTTTCCGTCAGATTTCATCCAGATATTGGTATATCTTCTTTTTACCGTTTGTCCGGAGAGCTTATCATCACCTGATGGTATTATAGTTTCACTTCCCATAGAAAAAACAAAATCTCCCTTTATAATAATTTGCTCCACCTCGCGGGTAAAAGAAATCCGCGATCTTTTGAGAACAGGCCGGTCTAAAGTGGTTTTACCCGGAAAAACAACTACGTTATCGGGTGAGTTCACCACATAATCCTTATCCCATAGTTTTAATAATGTAACTGAATCTTTTTCAAGAACAGCTTTTACTTCCTTCTGCTCTAAGGCTCTTATTTCTTTCTCTATATTCTGATCCTGTGCAAATAAAAAACCGGCACAGCTCAATAAAGCCAGCGTGAAGATGATCTTTTTCATTGATTCGTTTTTAAAATGCGGTTTCTATATTATCATTAAGTTAAGATTTTTCCGAATGGCATATTTAAGTTCTTTTCATAAAAATCAGTATAGAATTTTGTCGCAATCACCCCTTATTAAAGTCAATTTTACACCGCCTAAAAAATATTGATTTGATTTAAATTTGAATTACAGCAATTGATTCAAATTATGAAATCCACAAAAACCAGTAAAATAACCTTCTGGACGGCAACCATTCTTATATTTTTATTTGAAGGTGTAATGCCTTTATTAACCTTCAATACAGAACTTGCAAAAGAAGGGATCAGGCATTTGGGCTATCCCCAATATTTTGGAACTGCTTTAGTTATTTTTAAAATCCTTGGAGTTTTAATTTTAGTGATTCCACAAATACCTAAGCGGGTTAAAGAATGGGCGTACGCGGGTTTTGCATTTGATTTTATTTTCGCTACCATCAGCCTCAGCGTTGTCGATGGAATAAATTTCCAGTCGTTTTTCCCGCTAATCGTTTTAGGAGTTTTAATACTGTCTTATGTTAATTACCATAAACTAAACCCCACCGAATCTTAAAATTTACGATATTATTGATTTTGTTCTCAATGCACACGCGACACGCGTGTGCCGGCAACCGCCAAATCATAAAAAAACATGATTACTTGGTTAATTATGTATAAAGCAGTTCTTCTACTTATTGCTACCCGGTCGAATAAAATATTATTAACTTTAAGAGGAGTGTACCAATCCGGCTATCAACTCTCGCTTAACTAAATATTCACCTATCCTAAAATATGAAGTATGAAAAACTCAATTTTTTTACTCGCCGTTTTTACAACCTTTTGGATGTTTGGCTGTAACCAGGCTCAGAATAATAATAGTCAAACTGCTGATGAGACCAAAACTGCAACTTCTGACAGGCGCTGTTACGTTGCCTTAACCGGCACGGACACAGCAGATTTAAAAATCACAACTGCTAAAGACGGGAAAGTTACCGGTGACCTGTTAATGAAATATGGTGTGAAGCCAAACGAGGTGGAAAGGGTAATCAACAAAGGAAAGGTGGAAGGAAATTTTCATGGAGATACCTTATTTCTAAACTATTTATATACCTCAGGGAATTTAAATAATACGCTGTATCAAAATCCATTGGCTTTGTTAAAGAACGGAGATCAGTTAATTCTTGGTGTCGGGGAAATTCAAAACTCCGTTGGCCGGTCGTATTTTGTGAAGAATAAACCCATTGATTTTGAAAAAGGCAGATTCAAATTTATGCCTGCAGATTGCAAATAAAATCGTTGTTCATATAAAGAGCCCGTTCAAAAATTTGAACGGGCTCTTTTGTGTCTAATTTAATCCTACAGATTAAACTTCTTCTTCTTTAAACAATTTCGCGGTAAAATAATCCCGGTTCATGCGTGCAATGTTTGTTACAGAAATCTCTTTCGGACATTCTGCTTCGCAGGCACCTGTATTGGTACAGTTACCAAAACCTTCGGCATCCATTTGCGCAACCATTGCTTGTACACGGCGGTAACGCTCTGGCTGTCCTTGCGGCAATAAAGCCAACTGAGACACTTTTGCAGAAACAAACAGCATCGCGGAAGCATTTTTACAAGCTGCCACACAAGCGCCACAACCAATACACGTTGCCGAGTTGAATGCCTCGTCTGCAATAACTTTTGGAATTGGAATATCATTGGCATCCGGAACACCGCCTGTATTAACAGAAACAAATCCACCTGCCTGCTGAATACGTTCAAAAGCACCGCGATTTGTCGCCAAATCTTTTATAACCGGAAACGCGGCAGCTCTCCAAGGTTCAATCACAATGGTATCGCCATCCTTAAAGCTACGCATGTGTAACTGACAAGTAGTTACGGCGTGTTTAGGACCGTGCGGTCGACCATTTATATGTAGGGAACACATTCCGCAAATTCCTTCGCGGCAATCGTGATCAAAGTGAATCGGGTCTTCGCTTTTCTTAATCAGATCTTCGTTAACCACATCCAGCATTTCCAGAAATGACATATCCGGAGAAATACCGTCAGCTTTATAATTAACCAGCTTTCCTTTAGCTTCTGCATTTTTCTGACGCCAAACCTTTAACGTCAAATTCATATTTCCACTCATTTTTTT
>JBDTLL010000224.1:0-4215 GCA_039934815.1 Daejeonella sp.
TGCTGCTTGTGCAATTTTCATATTCACATGGAATTAATTAGAACCCGTGTTGATTATATCCGCAAAAACTCCTGCTGCTGTAACTTCAGCACCTGCACCCGGTCCTTTCACAACCAATGGACGTTCTTTATAGCGTTCTGTGTTGAAAGAGATAATATTATCGCTTCCCGAAAGGGTAAAAAATGGATGGTCTTCTGCTACCATTTGTAAAGTGATAGAAACTTTACCCTGTTCCATTTTGCCGATATAACGAAGCACTTTTTTACTGTTCTCTGCATCCGCTTTAAGCTGATTAAAATAACCTGCATTCTGCTCCAGTTGTGAATAAAAGTCGTCAACTGTTTTAGCTTTTAAACATGCCTCAGGCAGCATGTTCTCAATAGAAATATCTGCTTCCTCCAAAGGAAATCCTGCATCACGAGCCAAAATCAGCATTTTTCGCATAAAATCTTTTCCATTCAAATCATCCCGCGGGTCCGGTTCTGTATAACCTTTTTCCTGCGCTTCTTTAACCACCTGATGAAATTGTACGTTTCCTTTAAAATGATTAAAAATGTACGAAATGGTTCCCGATAAAATCGCTTCAATTTGTTCAATCTTATCTCCACTCAACATCAGATCTTTTAAAGTTCTGATAATTGGCAAACCCGCACCAACATTGGTCTCGTAAAAGAAATCTACGCCATGATTTCGGGCCGCATTTTTAAAATTTTCATATTGAGCAAAACTTGCCGAGTTTGCAATTTTATTGCAGGTAACTACAGAAATGCTCGATTCAAATACAGACTGATAATAATTAACCGGTTGCGGACTGGCCGTATTATCTACGAAAACAGAATTGGATAAATTCATGGACTGCATTTTTTCAATAAATACATTCAGATTTGCGGGCTCGCCTTCTTCATTTAGAATCTCTTCCCAGTTTTCCAGATCAATTCCATCTTCTTTTAAAAGCATTTTCCGGGTGTTGGCAATGCCTCTGATTTTTACCTGCAGATCATTATTTTCATTTAAAAACGGCATCTGCTTTTGAAGCTGGCGGAATAAAGTTTTACCAATATTTCCCGTTCCCAAGCAGAAAATATTTAAGGTCTTATTGAGATTTGTAAAAAACGCATCGTGAACCGCATTCACGGCTTTTGAAAGATCTTTATTTGCCAGAATTACAGAAATATTGTATTCTGAAGAACCCTGCGCAATAGCATGTACATTAACACCATTCCGCCCCAGGGCGTAAAATAACTTTCCGGAAATACCGGGAGTACGTTTCATATTTTCGCCCACAATAGCCAAAACTGATAAACCGCTTTCGACAACCGGCGTATCCATGTTTTTTGCTTTCAATTCCAGATCAAATTCAATTTTTATTAACTGAACCGCTCTGCGGGCATCATCCGGTTTAACCGCGAAAGTAATGCTGTGTTCTGATGATGATTGCGTAATTAAGATAACATTGATTTGCTTTCGCGATAGCAACGAAAATAAGCGGCCGCTGAAACCAGCTTTGCCAACCATTCCGCTGCCTGTTAAATTTAGAATGCTAATCTCATTAATTGATGAAATTCCCTTAATAGCTTGCGCTGAAGCTTTCGCGTTCTGTAGAATATAAGTTCCCGCAAAATCCGGGTTGAATGTATTGCGAATAACGATGGGGATTTTCTTTAAAAACGCCGGCGCCATGGTTGGCGGATAAATTACTTTTGCCCCGAAATAGGAAAGTTCCATGGCTTCGGTATAACTCAGTTCGGTTAAAGGAAATGCTTTTTTCACCATCCGCGGGTCAGCGGTCATCATTCCATCCACATCCGTCCAGATCTGAATCTCGTTAACATCCAAAGCCGAACCTAAGATTGCTGCTGTATAATCGCTTCCGCCACGACCTAAAGTGGTGATACGGTTTTCAGCATTGCTGGCAACAAATCCGGTTACGAATAAAATTTTATCCTTGTTCTGATAAAAATATTCTTTAATCAGCAAATTACTAAGTGCAAAATCTACTCCGGCGTTACCGAAATTGCTATCCGTTTTGATAAAAAAAGATGCGTCTGCAAATTCTGCTTCAGGATAATTTTGCTTCGCAATATGTGTTAGCATGAACGTAGAACATCGTTCGCCGTAGCTCAAAACCAGATCTCGTGACTGCAAGCTTAATTCTCTTAGATTGTAGATAGACTGCAGAATTTCCTCGAGCTCATTAAAATAGATTTTGAGTTTTGTAAGCACCGGATTTTGAGCAGCAGCCGGAAGAATTTCGCGTATAACTTCAAAATGCCTTTTCTCTAAATATTTAAGATCTTCTGAAAAATCCTGAGCGAGACGAGCTTTCTCTGACATATTAACCAGCAAATTTGTTATTCCGCTCATGGCAGATAAAACCAAAACCGGATTTCCATTTTTTTCTTTTTCTTTCTTCAGAATCTGAAGTACAGAGCGGATACTTTCTGCTGAGCCGAGCGATGTGCCGCCAAATTTTAAAATATTCATACAATTCCGGGTAAAAAAAAAGCGCCCCGATTATCGGGGCGCTTTTTGGTTTCTATTTTTCAATATACATCAGCAAGTACCCCACCGGAAATTTCCGGTAATGGTTGTTGTTGTGATGTTAATAATAATCTGATTGTTAAACATTTTCTACTTGTTGTACTTTGTACACTCTAAAGTAGAATTAAAATTTCACAAATTATAATTTATTCTAAAACAGAAGTTTAAGTTATAAGCTGATTATTCTATAAAGTCTGCAAAAGATCCGGCAATAAACTATTCTACAAAAAATGTTTTCATACTTTTACAGTATCGTATGCAAGGATTAGTCATCAAATCTACCGGTAGCTGGTATGAGGTTTTAACAACCGAGGGAGATATTGTCAACTGCCGGATAAAAGGAAAATTTCGAACTAAGGAAATTAAAACCACTAATCCGATTGCTGTTGGCGACCATGTTGAGTTTGAACCTGAGCCGGACCAGGAAACCGGCGTAATCAACAAACTCGCAGAGCGTAAAAATTACATTATCCGCCGTTCTGTAAATCTTTCCAAGCAATCGCAAATTATTGCGGCAAATCTTGATCAGGCATTTTTGATCGTAACGCTGGCATCTCCAAGAACATCTTTGGGTTTCATAGACCGGTTTCTGGTTACTGCCGAAGCCTACCACATTCCGGCAAAATTAATTTTCAATAAGCTCGACCTATTTAGTGAAGAAGGTTTGGAATTCCTTGCCGAATATCAGAGCATTTATGAAAATATTGGATATCCTTGTTATAGTGTCTCCGCAACTGAAGGCACCAACCTGGAGCAAATCAAATCGCTTTTAAAAGATAACGTTACGTTGGTTACCGGGCACTCGGGTGTTGGAAAATCCACATTGATTAATACACTTCTGCCGGGATCAGAACTTAAAACGGGAGAAATTTCTGACTGGAGCGATAAAGGAAAGCACACCACCACTTTCGCAGAAATGTTTTCCTTGCCTTTCGGCGGATATTTGATAGATACACCCGGCATCCGCGAGCTTGGCGTTATTGATATTGACCAGGCAGAATTAGGACCATTATTCCCTGAGTTCAGAGAACGTTCAGACGAATGTCGTTTTCATAACTGCAGACATTTGACCGAACCCGGTTGTGCTATTTTAGCTGCCGTAAATGAAGGCGAAATTGAACCATCGCGTTATGAAAGCTATCTGAGTATTTATCATGGAAATGATACAAGGAACTAAGTTCCAAAACTAATTTCATTTGCTTATTTAAAATTATGAGAGCAGTTATTCAACGCGTTTCTGAGGCATCCGTTAAAGTAAACGGCCAAATTACCGGAGAAATTAAAACCGGTTTATTGGTGTTGCTTGGAATTTCTGATGATGATACTGAAGAAGATGTAAGCTGGCTGGCTCAAAAAGTAGCAAACATCCGCATTTTTAGCGATGAGAATGAACAAATGAACCGCTCGCTGGCGGATGTAAACGGAGATATATTAATTATTTCGCAGTTTACATTATTTGCTCAAACCAAAAAAGGCAACCGTCCCGGTTTTATAAAAGCGGCCAAGCCTGAAAAGGCGATTCCTCTGTACGAATTGATGGTTCAAAATCTGGAATCACTAACCGGCAAAAAAGTTCAGAAAGGTATTTTCGGAGCCGATATGAAAGTTAATTTGCTGAACGACGGTCCGGTAACGATCATTATGAATACAAAGGATAAGGAGAATTTTTAACAG
>JBDTLL010000225.1:0-4203 GCA_039934815.1 Daejeonella sp.
TTTATCCGCAGGAAATTTTGGAATTAGCTTTTCCATGTCGCGTATAAACGCAGCAGATTCCGCAACGATCCCATATGTAATCGGAAAGGATCTTCCTATTACTGATTGGTCGATATCCACTTGTATTAAAGGAGATTGGTCGTTTGGAACTAATAGCTGCAACCATTTATTTGTTGAAAGTTCGCCAAGCGACGAGCCTATAATCAACAACGCGTCGTAAGAATCTTCTCCAGCAGTGTTTGTCATCCAGTAATATGGCCACATGCAATTTGCCACTCCATAAACTCTTAATGATAACTCGTGCGATTCCGGAAAAATTCCTTTTCCATCAGCAGTTGTCATTACCGGAATGCCATATTCTTCAACCATGGAAGTAAAGGCGGTTAAATTATCTTTTAGTGCTTCGCGACAACCGTTTCCGAGAAATATTAAAGGCTTTTTAGCTTTCGATAAAATTCCCATCACTTTTTCTGCTTCCTCTAAGGGCGCACCTTTTGGCGTTGCTCTGTAACAATTTGTGTTATCCGGTAAATGTGGATTTGCGACGATTTCTACAGAAACGTTATTGGGCATACTCAGGTGAACGGATCTTCTCGGAATTGATAAGGCATCCCGCAAGGCTTGTTTTAAAATAGCTTCCAGATCAGAACTGTCTGAGATCATGGCGCTATAGCCGGTGGCTGCAGCGTAAATAGCTTCCACATTTAACTTGGCATCGGTGCCTTCCTGCAAATAACCCAAACCAAAATAACTTTCGTCAACTTCTCCTGTAAGCAGTAGCATTGGCGAACCATCATTTTGCGCATTCATCACACCGGTTAGCGCATTGGTGGCTCCGGGTCCGGAGGTAACCATCACAACACCAAGTTTTCCGGTTGCACGACTATATCCATCAGCAATATAAGCTGCTCCGGTTTCATGCCGGCAGATGATATATTTAAAATCCTGGTCCTGCGCTTTAAATTCTACCAGCAAGTTTGCCAGTCCGCCACCGGGTATACCGAAAACATGATCTACATTTTCAAGTTTAAGGTAATGAAGTAAAGCCTGGGCGACGGTAAAAGATTGAGAATTGGAATTAGTGGAATCTGTAATCATAAATAAGTTTTTATGAACTGGAACATTTACTAACTCATTAAAATTAGGAATACCTTTCAGTATAAAGTAAGTTTCTGTCTTTAAATTTTATTTAAAGTGCTAATAAGCAATATTTTATGAAATTCACTTACTATGTGATGTGAAAATTTACTCTTCTAAAATAATCTGATAAATTATAAGAACAGGTAATATCTGTTGAAGAAATATTTGCAGAAATATGCGTCACAGCTTAGATTGTTTCTAAATAATACCAATGTATTTTTAAAATCTAATCGCCTTGCAATTTTTAAGCATATATTAAATACTTTTGCTTCTCTTAAAATAAAAATTAACACGAGGTAATGAGCAATTTCGCACAAACTTTCTCATCATCACTAGGAAAGAAACTAATAATGAGTTTGACAGGATTATTCCTGTGTACTTTTCTGGTTGTACATTTAATAGGTAATATTCAGTTATTTAAGGACGATGGCGGACAAGCATTTAATGCTTACTCATACTTTATGACCCATTTTCCACCCATTAAAATCATTTCCTATTTGCTTTACGCATCAATAATCATTCATGCCGTTTACGCTTTGGTTTTGACACTAAGTAATAAAAAAGCACGCCCGGTTGCTTACGCTTCATACAATGGGCAGGCAAACAGTCCATGGACATCCCGTAACATGGGAATCTTAGGAACTATTCTTTTGATCTTTATTGTTGTGCATATGAGTAATTTCTGGGCACAATACCATTGGGGAGACCTTCCGTATGCCAAGTATGAAGTTAGTTTGAGCAATCCAAGCGATGTTGTGGTAACGCCAATTCCGTTCAATGCAAATGTAGCCGAGCCTGCTCATGCAGATTATGTGCAGGGCGACCGCCAGATTTTAGTAGCAAAAGATCTTTACAAAATTGTAAATGAATCATTTAAACAGTGGTGGTACGTTGCATTGTATGTTATTTCTATGGCTGCTATGTCTTTCCACTTAATTCACGGTTTCCGCAGTGCCTTCCAAACCTTAGGTTGGGATAATAACAAATACATTCCCCTGATTCGCTTTTTGGGTGTTTGGGTTTTCGGAGTTTTGATTCCGATTGGATTTGCCGCGATGCCGTTATATTTTTTCTTTTTTAAATAAGATTATCACCTGTTCCGCTTTTGCGGGATTAAAAATAAATTTCTGAAATGAAGTTAGATGCTAAAATTCCAGAAGGCCCTTTAGCCGAGAAATGGTCCAAACACAAATTCAACATAAAACTGGTAAATCCTGCTAACAAGCGGAAGTATACGGTTATTGTTGTTGGAACAGGTTTGGCAGGCGCTTCGGCTGCCGCTTCTCTGGCAGAATTAGGATACAATGTTAAGTCTTTCTGTTTCCAGGATAGTCCACGCCGTGCACACTCAATTGCTGCGCAAGGTGGAATAAATGCAGCCAAAAATTATCAAAATGATGGCGATAGCGTTTATCGCTTATTTTACGATACGATTAAAGGTGGCGATTACCGTTCCCGCGAAGCAAACGTGTATCGCCTGGCAGATGTTTCTGTAGATATTATTGACCAGTGCGTGGCGCAGGGAGTTCCTTTCGCCCGCGAATATGGTGGATTGCTGGATAACCGCTCTTTCGGTGGAGCGCAGGTTTCCCGTACATTTTATGCTCGTGGTCAAACCGGACAACAATTGTTGTTAGGAGCGTATTCTGCACTTAGTCGCCAGATAAATCTTGGCAAAGTAAAAATGTACAACCGTCATGAAATGATGGATGTAGTTACCATTGATGGTGAAGCAAAAGGTATCATTACCCGCGATCTGATTTCAGGTAAAATTGAAAGTCACGAAGCGCACGCTGTTTTACTTTGTACAGGCGGATACGGAAACGTATTTTATCTTTCTACAAATGCGATGGGCTGTAATGTTACAGCAGCCTGGAAAGCGCATAAAAAAGGCGCTTATTTTGCCAATCCATGTTTTACGCAAATTCACCCAACCTGTATTCCGGTAAGTGGAGATCATCAGTCGAAGCTGACTTTGATGTCTGAATCTTTACGTAATGACGGTCGCGTTTGGGCGCCAAAAACGGTTGAACTGGCCAAAAAGCTTCGAAACGGAGAAATTAAAGTTGAAGATCTTAAAGAAGAAGATCGCGATTATTTCCTGGAGCGTAAATATCCATCTTTTGGTAACCTGGTTCCGCGTGATGTGGCTTCCAGAAATGCTAAAGAAATGGTTGACGAAGGTCGTGGTGTAGGTTCTACAGGTGTTGCTGTTTATCTTGACTTTGCAGATGCAATCAATCGTTTAGGCGAAGATGCTGTACGTGCGAAATATGGTAACCTGTTCGATATGTATTACCAGATCACAGATGAAAACCCATACAAACGCCCGATGCGTATTTATCCGGCGGTACATTATACCATGGGTGGACTTTGGGTTGATTATAATTTACAAACAACGGTTAAAGGTTTATATAGCCTTGGAGAATGTAATTTTTCTGATCACGGCGCAAACCGTTTAGGTGCGTCTGCATTAATGCAGGGACTTGCCGATGGTTATTTTGTAATTCCTTACACTGTTGGAGATTATCTGGCCAATATTGGTCCGAAACCAATAGATGGCAATCATCCCGCCTTCGCGGAAGCAAAAAAGAATGTTGAAGAGCGTATAAATAAATTATTATCGCTTCGCGGAACAAAGACTGTAGATGATTTTCATCGCGATTTAGGTCATATTATGTGGGAATACTGCGGTATGGCACGTAGTCAGGAAGGTTTAATTAAAGCTAAAGGCCTGATCAGACAATTGCGTGAAGATTTTTGGAAAAATGCCATCGTGTTAGGCATCAACGAAGAAATGAATCATTCGCTTGAAAAAGCTGGTCGGGTTGCAGATTTTCTGGAACTTGGCGAATTAATGGTTGATGATGCGTTGAACCGTGCAGAATCTTGCGGAGGTCATTTCCGTGTAGAAAGCCAAACTGAAGAAGGTGAAGCTTTACGCGATGACGAAAATTACTCATATGTTGCTGCCTGGGAATATACAGGCGATAATCAAGCTGAGGAACTTCATAAAGAAGATCTGGTGTTTGAAAATGTGAAATTAACACAGAGAAGTTATAA
>JBDTLL010000226.1:0-4191 GCA_039934815.1 Daejeonella sp.
AAAAATTAAGAATAAACCCTTAACATATTTCCTTGCAAACTTGTCTTATACTGAGCTAATGATTGTCTGGCGGGACCGTTACTAACGCTTCCTGTAGTTGTAAAAGTGGCGCCATGATTTGGGCAGAAGAATTGGTTTCGGGCACCATCAAAAGTTAGGCGGTAAGTTTCGTGCGTACAGTTTTGAGAAACTGCAATAAAGTCGCCGGAAGTTGTTCTGGCAACTATTACTCCCTGGTTATAAATATAACCTCCGTTTGTGTTTAAATTCGCGTAAGCGGAAGTACTCAAATCAAGTGTGAAATCTACATTTGAAGGTGCCGCAGCAACACCGCTGCTGGAAGATTTCTGACATCCCGCAAGGCAACCGGCAAATATAATGGTTGCGGCACTACCGCCCATTAACGATAAAAATTCTTTCCTGTCCATGATTATTAAATAGCGTATCGGAGTTTTAAATACGGTATTTTAACATCTTTAGTATTGAGAAACACTCTAAATATAATTTTTTGTCTGCGATCAAATTTTCGAGGTTTAAATTTTTAATACGAATAAGCTGAATCCAAAATTGAATTAGATTTCAGACATTTCAAAGACCAATAAATGCCATAAAGCTTGGTATTTTTGCAAAATCTAATTCTACGATATGAATAACCGAAACCTGCGTGACTTAAAAATATCTGTACTCGACCTTGCCGGAGTTATTGAAGGTAATACACCTAGTGATGCTTTTAGAAATAGTTTAGAGCTTGCTCAAACCGCTGAAAAACTCAATTATACCCGTTTTTGGCTGGCTGAGCATCACAATATGGAAAGTGTTGCAAGTTCTGCTACTGCTGTTTTAATTGGCCATATTGCAGCCGGAACAAAAACAATTCGCGTTGGGTCCGGTGGAGTTATGCTCCCAAATCATGCTCCATTAGTAGTTGCTGAGCAGTTCGGAACTCTTGAATCACTATTTCCCGGAAGGATTGATTTAGGATTAGGCCGTGCCCCGGGAACAGATCAGCTTACTGCAATGGCAATTCGTGGCAATAATATGATGGCCGAGAACGACTTTATGCAGGATATTATAGAGCTTCAAAATTATTTTAGTGCCGATAATTCCAATTCCCGCGTGAGGGCTTTTCCCGGCGAAGGTTTGGATATTCCGATCTGGATATTGGGTTCAAGTCATGACAGCGCCCGCCTTGCCGCAGCGCTTGGTTTGCCTTACGCTTTTGCAAGTCATTTTGCACCGGCCATGTTCAGATCTGCAATAGCATTGTACAAACAAAATTTCCGACCATCAAAACATCTGCAAAAACCTTATATAATTTCGTGTATTAATGTCGTAGCCGCCGAAACTGATCAGGAAGCCAATTATTTGGCGACATCTATGAAGAGATTATTTCTTGGAATCATTACCGGAAAAAGGCGAAAAATGCAACCACCAATTGAAAGCATGGACGGAATTTGGAAAGATTATGAGCAGGCTGCGGTTGAACAAATGCTGGCCTGTTCTTTCTTTGGCGGACCGGATAAAATTAAACAAGAAATACAGGCTTTTGCCGATGAAACAGGAGTTGACGAGTTAATGGTTACTTCACATATTTATGATCACCAGGCAAGGCTGAAGTCTTACCAGATATTTGCAGAAGTTATGCAGAAGGAAAGCATCGAAGCGTAATCATTCGATTATTTTCTCTCTTTCGCGGATAAAAATTCGGTTGTTGTCATTGCTTTCATCAGAACGATTTTCATCTTTTAAAAATGAATTTCTTTCGAGCAGTTTTATGGAACTTTGATTATCAAAATGAGTGAATGCTTCCACATGTTGCAGAAATAAAGTTTGAAAAGCAAATTTTAGAACAGCTCGTAAAGCTTCATCCATAATTCCTTTTTTCTGAAAATGCGGATGCAGATCATAACCCACTTCTGCTACTTTCCGGTCTTCTGATATTTTCCAGAGACAAATCGAACCAATCATTTTGGGTTGAGATTTTAAGGCAATGCTCCAGTAATAAATTTTAGAACTTTCGGTTTCGTTCCTTATCCTGCGGATGAATTCTATTGCCTCGTCCAGATTTTCCGGTGTATTTCGTTTTACAAATTTATTAACAACAGAATCAGATCGTAAGAATAAAATTTCAGGAGCATCAGAGATTTTTAATTCTCTCAAAACTATCCGCTCACATTCAATTTCTGGTTGATTAATCTTCAATTCTCAGGGTTTAAAATGGATTTATGCTTTACAAAAAGTAACGCTCGTTTTCTGTTTTAATCTTTCCTGCATCCAGCAAATTACGTATGACGGCGAGTTTTTCATTTTCATTGCCGGATCGAATCGAACTAACCAAATCATTCAAAAGAAGTTTCTCCACTTTTAAAACAGCTAAAATTTCTTCAATGATTGTTTCTTCAATCATGCCCAATTTTCCAAGGCGCTTTTCTGCCAGGCAAACATCGCAAACGCCACAAATAGTAGCATTCGGTTCATCAAAATAATTTAACAATTGTTTACTTCTGCAAACGTCAACTTCCGCGTAAGCAATTACAGATTCAATTTGTTGTTTAAATAATTCCTGCCTTTCGGCGATATGTTTTCCGTTGATAAACAAATGCTGGGAATCAACCCGGGGTTTTAGATAAGTTAACTGCGGTTTATCTGTTTGCGGCAAATAATTTAAAATCAGATCTTTTTGCAATTTCTCTAATTTCATCTTTAATTCTGCACGGCCAATATTGCTTCTTGCAGAAAGTTCAGCTTCTTTTACAGGAACAAAATGATCAAAAATTCCGCCGTAAGAGCGCAGTAAAGTTTTTATTAAATGATCAGATTCTGCATGTTCAATCTGGTAATGGTATAAATCTTCCTGGCCCACAATGATCTGAATCCGCGAAGGCAAAAATACACTTTCGCTCAGGGCGATATATTCATCTCGTTCTAAAAACTTGAGCGCATTTAACGTACGAATGGCATCCAGCTTAAATCGCACACAAAAATCTGCCACATCAAACTCCAGACTCAAACCATCGCCGGCGCCATAAGCCAGTTGAAAATAATTTCCTAACTGGTGATAAATCTGCTTGATCTCTTCTACCGAAGGAAAACTTTGCTCCAGTTTTTTCTGCAACTGAAATTTGTCGGCAGAATTATAAAGCAACACTGCAAATGCTTTTTTCTCATCACGACCACCACGACCTGCTTCCTGATAATACGCTTCTAAGCTTTCGGGCAGATCCAGATGAACCACAAAACGAACATCAGCTTTATCAATTCCCATCCCGAAAGCATTGGTAGCTACCATTATACGGATGCCGCCGTTTTTCCAGTCCATTTGCTTTTTCATCCGCAAAGGCGTATCCAAACCGGCATGATAAAAATCGGCAGAAATGCCCTGCATGTTTAATTGTCGGGCAACTTCCTGGGTTTCCCTTCTATTACGCACATACACAATTCCGGTTCCCTGTATGTTTTTTGCTACCGCGATAAGCTTTCTGAATTTGTCATCCTGATTAAAGACCACATAGCCCAGATTTTTACGCTCGAACGATTTTCTGAAAATTTCGAAATTTTTAAAATGAAGTTTCTCGCAGATGTCCAAAATAACCCGCTGCGTAGCTGTTGCCGTTAAAGCCAACACCGGAACTTTGGGATGCAGTTCCCTCAGCTCGTTCAAATGCAAATAAGGCGGACGAAAATCGTAGCCCCATTGAGAAATACAATGCGCTTCGTCTACCGCGATAAGATTCACATTCATGTGCCGGATGCGTTCTCTCACCAATTCAGATAGCAATCTCTCAGGCGATAAATAAAGAAACTTTATATCCCCGTAAATGCAGTTATCCAACAAAATATCTACTTCGCGTTTTCCCATTCCGGAGATGATGGCAATGGCTTTAATTCCTTTTTCTTTCAGGTTTTCTACCTGATCTTTCATCAAAGCAATGAGCGGCGAAACTACAATGCAAATTCCGGGATTTAATAATGCAGGAACCTGAAAACAAATTGATTTTCCGCCACCGGTTGGCATCAGCGCAAGCGTATCCTTTCCATTTAAAACAGATTGAATAATCTCTTCCTGCAAAGGACGAAACTCTGAAAAACCCCAATACTGTTTTAATACTTGCTGAATACTCATAAATACGATCAACGCAAGATAAGGGTATAAGGGAAATAATTGAGGATAAAGTTGAAGCGGAAAAATTT
>JBDTLL010000227.1:0-4187 GCA_039934815.1 Daejeonella sp.
AACCTGAATGACCTGAGCGCCAATTACTCTAAAAAAGAAGAAGATAAAGTTGATTTCATTTCCGGCGACAGCAAAAATGATTTTACTCAACAACGAATGCTGGAGCTTTGGAATCAGTATGCGGAGAAAAGAAAAAATGACGGGAAGATAAATATTTTCACCCTGATGACGACACACGCTCCTTCATTATTGGAAAGTTTTGTGATCGAGGTAACTGTTGAAAATAAAATTCAGGAAGAACTATTATTGCACGAAAAGATTGACCTGTTGAACTTTCTTCGGGTTAAACTGGAAAACTTCAGCACCAGCATAAGCACCAAACAAGTAGAGCAAACTAATAAGAAGCGTTTGTACACTTCGGGCGAGAAATATGATCACATGGTAGAGAAAAACCCGAATCTTGAAGAGTTAAGACGAAGATTTAATCTGAATATAGATTAAAAATTTTCATCCGGACGCACAGGATTTCCCCGTTTTATCCGGATGAAATTTCAAAAATTTATTTTTTCTCCATATCGTTTTTCGGATAACCTTCTTCGTCCAAATCATCGCGGTCATCTTCAGGTGTGTGCGACAATTCTTCGTCTATTTTGTTGACCTCCACAATTTTTCCGTTATCTACATGCATACCCAGGTTTTCTAGATCTGATTCCAGATTGGCATCTTTATCATATTCATCCATCGCAGTTGGATTGGCTGAATCATAATCAGAATCTGCATCGCCTCCATTTTTAACGGCCGTGTTATACGGATCGGGATGATTGTACTCACCATCTTCCGGACTTACATCAAACTCAAAACTTCCTTCTGATTTATTATATGTGAGATTGGTTACACCTTTCTCAACTTTAGATGCCGCAGAAGCTGCTTTATTTTTAAGATCTTCATTCTCATTCGTTTTCATAACAATTGGTTTTAAATTAATACCTGCTAAAAACTTAACCTCTGCTTTGTGCTTTTAGTTTTTACAAATTGTACCGAATAATTAAGGAACTCATTTCTTTTCTGCGCTAAAATCAAAATTTATATCTTTGCGGGCTCAAAGAATTTTGTAATTAATAACAACGCCATATGTCTGTAGAAAAAATAAAAGTCGCCAACCCTGTTGTTGAGTTAGACGGGGATGAAATGACCCGCATTATCTGGAAATTCATCAAAGACAAATTGATTTTGAAATACCTTGATCTTGATATTAAATATTATGATTTGAGTATGGAATATCGTGATGAAACCAATGATCAGGTTACTGTTGACGCAGCAAACGCGATAAAGAAATATGGTGTTGGAATTAAATGCGCAACAATTACTCCGGATGAGCAGCGTGTTGAAGAATTTGGATTGAAGCAAATGTGGAGATCTCCAAACGGAACAATTCGTAACATTCTGGACGGAACAGTTTTCCGTGAGCCTATTGTAATGAGCAATGTTCCGCGTTTGGTGCCAAACTGGACAGCTCCAATCTGTATCGGCCGTCACGCTTTTGGCGATCAGTATCGTGCAACAGATTTCCTGACAAAGGGAAAAGGAAAATTAACCATCAAATTTACGCCTGAAGATGGCAGCGAAGAGCAGTCTTATGAAGTTTATAACTTCCAGGGAGATGGTGTTGCATTAGCAATGTACAACACAGATGAAAGTATCCGTGGATTTGCACGTGCTTGTTTCAACCAGGCATTGATGAAAAAATGGCCTTTATATCTTTCTACAAAAAATACAATTCTTAAAAAGTACGACGGAAGATTTAAAGATATTTTCGAAGAAATATATCAGGCAGAATTTAAAGCTGAATTTACCGCCAACGGCTTAACTTATGAGCATCGTTTAATTGATGACATGGTTGCTTCTGCTTTAAAATGGCATGGTAATTTTGTTTGGGCTTGTAAAAACTACGATGGTGATGTTCAGTCTGACACGGTAGCGCAAGGATTTGGTTCATTGGGATTGATGACCTCCACATTGGTTACTCCGGATGGAAAAACGATGGAAGCTGAAGCCGCACACGGAACAGTAACCCGTCATTACCGCGAGCATCAGGCCGGCAAACCGACTTCTACAAATCCAATTGCTTCTATTTTTGCATGGACCAGAGGATTAGAATTCCGCGGAATTTTAGACAACAACCAGCCTTTGATCAATTTCTGTAAAACGTTAGAGCAGGTTTGTGTTGAAACTGTTGAAAGCGGAAAAATGACTAAAGATCTTGCCGTAAATATTCACGGAAACAAAGTGAATCACGGAGAGCATTATTTATATACTGAAGAATTTTTAGCAGCTATTGATGAAAATCTGAATGCGAAACTTTCAAAATAATTTAATTTAAATTTTGAGAACGCCCGGCAAAACCGGGCGTTTTTTTATGCCTTGAAATTTATAAAGAAAATAACTTCGGGAAATAAGAAAATTCCTACGATGCGCTGAGAGGTAAAGAAAAGTAAAATGTAGATCCCTTTCCCGGCTCACTCTCAACCCAAAGCGATCCCTGATGTCTTTCTATAATTTCTTTACTGATATACAGTCCGATGCCGAGGCCCTGAAATTTCATATCCCCATTTTCTACCCTCCAAAACCTCTTAAATAAGTGTTTTATATTTTGATTATCAATTCCAATTCCGAAATCCCGAACAGACACCCGGACCTGACCATTAATTAATTCCGAATTAATCAAAACTTTTTCTGCCTCTGGCGAGTATTTAATGGCATTTGAAATTAAATTTTGCACTACCTGTTCTATCCTCGGTTTGTCTGCAAAACAAATTACATCGATATAATTTTCTAAAATAATTGAGTGGGTATAAGTAGAAAACCTGATGCTTTCCACACTTTCTTCCAACATCTCTTTAAAAGAAAACGTTTCAAAATTGTAGTGTATTTTATTTGCCTTGATTTTAGATACATCGAGCAAATCTGCAATTAAACTTTCCAGTCTTAGGATGTTAGAACTTGCTTTACCAACAAAAGGCAACTGAACCGGTTTACCTTCTGCGGCAGCTTTTTCGATTAGTTGAACATACGCCTTTAAACTTGTTAAAGGTGTTTTGAGTTCATGACTCGCCATACTAAGAAATTCATCCTTTTTCTGATCAAGTAATTTAGACTGTAAAATCTGACTTTCCTGCCTGATATTTTCTTCCTGCAAAAGTTTATGTTCTGTTATATCAGAAATAAAACCAATAAATAGCCATTCATTTTCAACCCGGACGTTGGAAATGCTTAAATTAATTGGGAACCTTTTTCCCAACTTGTTCAAAGCTGTTAATTCAACAGTTTTGTTCAATACCGGCCCTTCACCTGTTTTTAAAAAGTGAAGCATTCCCCGGGTATGCTTTTCGCGATATTCCAATGGAATTATTTTATCCGCAAGTTTCTGTCCCAACACCTCGTCGGCGCTAAATCCAAATATTTGCTCTGCTTTTGGATTCCATTCCAAAATAGTTTGTTGTGAGTCAATAACTATTACAGCTGAAGGAGCACTGGTCAGGAAAGCGTTTAACCTTCTCTGGCTTCGCTCCAACCATGTTTCAGCTTGTTTTTTGGCAGTAATATTTCTAAAAACGCCCCGTGTGTAAACGGGTTCCTCCTCTTCATATACACACCCAACCTGTCCGTCTACAATAACCTGTTCGCCGTCTTTTGCTTTAAAACAAAACTCAATTTCAGATGCCTCTTTTTTACTAATAACATCCTGGCGGTAACTCAGGTACATATCACTATAATCCAGGTCTATGAAATCATATATGCACTTACCTTTTACTTCCTCAAGTGAAAATCCTAAATTTCTAACCCAGGCTGGATTGACTGTGAGGATGCGGCTGTCCATATCTACAAAATGAATCAGATCATTGGTATGATTAAAAAGATCAACAAAATGTGCATCAAAATTTAGTCGCTTCATATTATACTTAGGTGATGGAATTTTTCAAAGCAAAAAACATGCTAAATGATTTGATAATACTTAGTTTTTGTTTCTCTATTAATAATGGAACGAAGATTGAAACTCTGGCAATCTACAAATAATGGCCTGAGATTAATTACCTTTATACGGGCAAATAACATGGACAATAAATTCTTACAACATATTTATTCTAAACAGAAGAAAGTGGAAGCAGTGCCTTCTAATAAGGTAATTGCTCAATGGGCTCAAAATATTATTCATTTGTTATATCCCGTTCAGGCGCAAAATAAATTTA
>JBDTLL010000228.1:0-4170 GCA_039934815.1 Daejeonella sp.
CTATTTTTTCTTTATCCCATTGAAGAAGCTTAGGGACGATGGCAATATTTTCGGCTACTGTGTAATGCGGAAACAGTCCGTTGTCCTGCAATACGTACCCCATTCCACGCCGTAATTTCTCCGGATTTTCTTCCCGAATGCTCTTGCCGTTTACTAAAATGCTACCCTTGCTGGGTTCGGTCAGGCGGTTAATCATTCTTAGCGTTGTGGTTTTTCCGCAGCCGCTTGTACCGAGTAAAATAAGTGTTTCGCCTTTTTGTATGTTTAGACTGATATCGTCTACAGCTTTAACTGAATCGTATAATTTACTAATTCCCTGTAGTTTAATCATATATTGCAGTGACGTAATCTATCTGTAGATGGGGACAACTGGCAAGTCCCTGCTTTTAAATAAAATTTTAATCTTGTGTGATTTCGATCTGATCATTGAAAGCAACATAGTTTTTAATGTGGGAAGCTTCCGGCACGGGCTCACTAAAAAAATAAGCAGCGTCTAAATTTTCCTGATCCCAGATTTTTATGGTGTAAAAAGAAGCGACACCAAATTCGTGAGTAACATCGTGGGTTAATGATTCTCTCAAAAATTCTTTTTTTATTGAGTGCGGAGGGAAAAATATTTTGTCCTGGTGTTGAATGGTATTGTCACTCTCTGCAATAATCTGATTGTTCCATAACGCTTTCATAGTATTCAGTTTGGTACACTAACAATTTTACGAAAAATCTAAGGCTTTAGCGAGTGATTAGCTGAATTTTAGACAAAAAAAATCCCGCTATTGCGGGATTTCAAATTCTATTTAATTGTTAATGCAGTTTAATTTCTTTGCTCACACCGCCGGCAGTTACCGTAGCAACATCATCGCAGGCGCCCGAGCCAAAGTCTAAAGTTTTAACAGGGGCAGAGCCTTCTACAATATCAAAACTTCCGGATACGATATATTTACACGCAACGGCTTTCATTAATGGTTTTACAATATTCACATCGCAGCTTCCGCCTTTGGAGTTGGTTCCTGTAGCAGAACCCGTAATTGAGAAAACATCATCAACCGGAGTTGCGGTTGAAGCACCCATCACCAATTCTATATTATTTACAGAGCTGAAGCTGAAAGATTTAGCATCATAGCTGATTTTGCCGCCTTTAACTTCCAACGAATAATTGAAGTTGCCGGAAGTGTTTTTACCATTATTGGTGATGCTGGTATTTCCCTCGATATGGTAATTGTTTACATAAAAATTATCGTACGTAACATTAATCTTAGCTCCCGGGTTTTTGAAACGATCCGAAAAAACAGCGATGATCTTTCCCTTGCGTGTTACGCCGTCAAAAGTGCAACCGGCTCCAAAATCAACAGTTACTGTTTTAGGCCATGTTTTATCTTTCGGACTAACCGTTACTTCTGCGCATGAGAATAGTTGAGATGCCGGAACTTCAGAAATTTGGTTTCCGCTTCCATTTACATTAAATAACGCATCACTTTCTGTAGCAACTGCACTTAGGTCGGCAAATGAACCATAATAAGCACCCGCCGCTATTGCAGATTCTTCTGCTGAAGTATTATCTGAGGAATCGGTGCCGGTATTTTCCTTTTTACAGGAAACCATCAAAATAGAAGTAATGCCAAAAATGAACAGCATTGAGTAAATAAGTTTTTTCATATACAAGGATTTTTATAAATATAATACGTTTAACTTTCTTTAAAGTTTAATCTCGGTGAAATTTACGCTAAAATTTCTTTTGCCCGGTACAGAACCTGTATTTTAGTCCACAAATTTTTATATATGAAGTTCGGAACAAAAGCAATTCACGCCGGTCAGGAACCTGATCCGGCAACAGGAGCCATCATGACTCCAATATATCAGACATCTACTTACTGGCAGAAATCGCCCGGAGATAATAAAGGATTTGAATATTCCAGGGGTACCAACCCAACACGTAAGGCCTTAGAAGATTGTTTGGCCGCATTAGAAAATGCGAAATACGGTCTGGCATTCTCGAGCGGAATGGGCGCTACAGATGCGGTGATGAAATTGTTAATGCCCGGCGATGAAGTAATTACCGGAAATGATCTTTACGGCGGTTCTTACCGGATGTTCACCAAGATTTTCGCCAATTATGGCATCAAGTTTCATTTTATTGATATGACGGATGCTTCAAACATCTCTCAATATGTAAATGACAAAACGAAACTCATCTGGATTGAAACGCCAACCAATCCAACCATGCAGATCGTTGATATTACCGCTGTGGCAAAGATCGCGAAAGCAAATTCTGTTACTCTTGCAGTGGATAATACATTTGCTTCACCGTATTTACAAAACCCAATCGATTTGGGTGCCGATATTGTCATGCATTCGGTAACGAAATATTTAGGCGGACACTCGGATGTGGTAATGGGAGCGCTACTTGTGGACGATGAGGAACTTTACAAACGACTTTGGTTTATATACAATGCCTGCGGAGCAACACCCGGTCCACAGGATAGTTTTTTAGTATTGCGTGGTTTAAAAACTCTGCATTTACGCATGAAAGCACATTGCGAAAATGGAAAACAAATAGCCGAATTTCTGAAAACGCATCCAAAAGTGGATAAGATTTACTGGCCTGGTTTTACAGATCATCCCAATCATGAGATCGCTAAAAAACAAATGCGTGGCTTTGGCGGAATGATCTCTTTCACTATTAAAGGCGCAGATCTGCAGGAAACTTTCCGTGTAGCGTCTTCATTCAAGGTTTTCTCGCTGGCCGAATCTTTAGGGGGTGTGGAATCGTTGGTAAATCACCCAACATCAATGACTCACGGATCCATTCCCAAAGAAGAACGTGAAAAAGTAGGAGTGGTAGATAGTTTACTTCGCTTAAGCGTAGGTGTTGAAGATATTGAAGATTTGCTTGAAGATTTGAAACAAGCACTTGCGTAGAGCAAAGAACAAAGAGAGAAAAGAACAAGGAGCATAGATTTAGGAGACGTACAGTAGAGCAGAAATAATATTCTGCTCTTTTTTCGCTTAATTCTATCCATATTTCACTCTATCCTTATTCTTTAATCTTTATTCCTTCGTTCTTCTGTCCTTCGTCTTTCCATCTTTATTCCTTCATCTTTCCATCCTTGCTCTTTAAAAATGTCTAACCTGAAAGCTTTCCTAGATTCAAAAGTAGAACAGTATAACCGACCGGAGTTTATTAAAAATGATCCGATAGTAATTCCGCATTTGTTTTCTGTAAAGCAGGATATTGAGATCATGGGTTTTTTTGCGGCAATGCTGGCATGGGGACAACGGAAAACGATCATCAATAAATGCGCTGAACTAATAGAGCGAATGGACGGAGCGCCTTATGATTTTATTCTGAATCATCAGGACTCTGACCTGCGGAATCTGCTTGACTTTAAGCACCGCACTTTCAACGACACCGATCTGCTGTATTTTATCAGCTTTATGGAGCATCATTACAATGAATTTGATTCGCTGGAAGATGCGTTCCTGCCCCCGGCTTACCGAAATGCCGAAACGGAGTTCCGTTCAGACTTCTTAGATGAAACTAAAAAGCCTGTAGATCTCAGCAAATCCAGTTCGCCGGTATGTTATGAAGGGGAATTATCCGCGGAAGCTGAACCAAATATTGAGTTGTTTCTGAATTATTTCAGAAAATATTTTTTCTCCTTGCCGGATGTTCCCGGACGAACCGCCAAACATGTTTCTTCACCTTCTCAGAAATCGGCCTGCAAACGCCTGAACATGTTTTTGCGCTGGATGGTGCGTGACGATGATAAAGGCGTTGATTTCGGAATCTGGAAACAGATTAAACCTTCACAATTAATTTGCCCTACGGATGTGCATGTAGAAAGGGTGGCCCGAAAATTAAAACTGATCGACCGCACGCAGGTCGACTGGAAAACGGCCGTAGAATTAACCGAAAAGTTGAGAGAATTTGATCCCCTCGACCCGGTAAAATACGATTTCGCCTTGTTTGGCCTGGGAATTGAAGAGAAATTTTAAATCAGGATAAACTGATATAGAGAACAAAGTTTTTAATCTCAGATCTCATATCTATTATCTCAGATCTTTAATCCTTAATCTTTACTCTTTAATCTTTTAACGTGAAACTAAAACTACTAATTCTTTCATTCCTTATCGCGGGAACGCAAACATTTGCACAAACCAATACTTCGCCAT
>JBDTLL010000229.1:0-4151 GCA_039934815.1 Daejeonella sp.
TCTGTCCAGCCCGGAATTACCTGCGAAAGATTTAAATCAATCGGCTCTTTGCGATCATAAGAACTATCGAATTTAAAACCATTTAACAATTTACCTTCGTAATGAACGGTCACATCATCTTTAACTTTCGGTTTTGCTCCGGTTCCGGGTTTTAATACCAAATATTGTAAACCGCTGGGAAGTGTAATTACCCCTTTTTTAACTTTATTCTCAGCAAGAAACTTTTCTCCTTCTGCTAAAACGCCATCAGCCTGACTTTTTTTAGCCTTAGATAGATAATTTGAAATTGCTTTTTGCATTTCTTCTTTACTGAATAAAGTATTGGTGCCGGCAAAACCGTCAACTAATGCTTTTGCAAAAAGATCGTAATTTAATTCGTTTACACCGCGTGCTTTTAAATCGGTGGCAATACTCATTCCCATAGCATAGCTGCAAGAATCCATACTTGTTTTCATAACAACAGGCGGGGAGGAGATCTTTTCAGGCGACATTTTATTTTGAGCCAACACTGAAAAAGGAAGCAGAGCAGTGATCAGCGTAAATTTTAAAGCATTCATATCTATAAATTTTTAATTGCTGAAGATATAAACTTAAATGATAAACTAATATTGTAATCAATTGTCAGGCGCAATTCAGCTGGCGAATATTCGTACGAATATTATTAATTTAGAGCTATGAAAGTTGACTATATAGCTTTATCAATTCCTGTTTTTTTCATTTTAATTGGTATTGAACTGCTTTACGCGATTTACAAAAATTTAAATTATTACCGGTTAAACGATTCTTTATCAAACCTTAGCCAGGGAATTGGTTCGCAATTAGTCGGATTGTTTTTAAAGACGGCAACTTTCTGGGCTTACCTGTATATATTCGACCATTGGCGTTTCTATACTTTCCCAAACACCATCTGGACCTGGCTTTTTCTGTTTTTGGGCGTAGATTTCTTTTATTACTGGTTCCACCGAATGAGTCATCAGGTAAATGCACTTTGGGCAGCACATATTGTGCATCATCAATCTGAAGAGTATAATTTAACCGTTGCCTTACGCCAGTCATGGTTTCAAGGCGGATTTTCCTGGGTTTTTTATCTTCCGCTTGCTTTTACAGGATTTGATCCGATCATGTTTTTAACCGTAAGTTCTTTTAATACTCTTTATCAGTTTTGGATTCATACAAGGGCTATTAAAAAGATGGGGCCTTTAGAATGGATATTTAATACACCATCACATCACCGCGTTCATCATGGTTCTAATCCAAAATATATCGATAAAAACCACGCCGGTTCTTTAATTATATGGGACCGCATGTTTGGCACTTTCCAGGCCGAAGAGGAAGAAGTTATATACGGTATTACAACACCATTAGCAAGTTGGAATCCGGTTTGGGCAAATGTGCATTACTGGGCAGAATTGATGAAAACGGCTTCACAATCCAAAAGTTTAAAGGACAAAATTTATGTTTTTATTAAATCTCCCGGCTGGTTCCCCAAACATTTAGGCGGAATGCAATATCCTAAAGAGATTGATTTGGAGAAATATCATAAATATAGTCCGGAGTATAACCGAAAGCTAAACATCTACATTTTAACGCAGTTTGTTTTGGCTTTAGCCCTCGCAACGGTTTTATTGTTTTTAAACAATAAAATGGATGTTATTCAACTTATCAGCGCCACTATTTTGGTAATATTGACGTTAATAACCTGCGGCGCAGTTTTAGAGCAAAAAGAATGGCTTGTTAAATTCGAATATTTTAGAATTGTATTTTGGATTGCTTGTCTGGCTTTCTTTATTTCCATTCCTATATTTACCGCCGTATTAATCATTAATTTAATTTTAGCTTTTGGTGTTTTAATTTGGTTTTACATGCTTCAACGTAAAAAAATATATGTGGAAACGACATCTGGGCTTTAGCATCAGCTTTGGCATTATCGCTTTGCTGAATCTCTTATCTGAAACAATGCCTCAGCATGATATGCGATTGGTTGTAAAGCCATTAATCTGCATTCTGCTTTTTACCTATTTAGCTACGATCACACGGTTAACCGGAACTTTCAGAAAACTGATTTTCACAGGATTATGCTTTTCATTTATCGGAGATTGTGTATTAATCCTGGCGAATAAAAGTCCGCACTTTTTTACAGCCGGTTTGGTTGCCTTTTTAATTGCTCATATTTTTTATTCAATTGCTTTCTACCGCGATTTTAAAAAGGATCCGATGGCTTCCAAAAAATACGGAAATGCGATGCTGTTTATCATGGGCATCTTTTCTATTACTTATTATGCCTTTCTGCGAAATTACTTAGGCGACATGAGATTGCCTGTTCTCCTTTATATTTTCGTAATTTCTATGATGGCCATCCTTGCCGGATACCGGTATATGAGAATAAACATGCTCAGCTTTAACCTGATTTATGTGGGTGCTATACTTTTTGTGATATCCGATGCCGCTTTGGCTTATAATAAATTTGTTTCGGCATATCCTTACTCAGGCGTTTTGATCATGGGTACATATATGGTTGCGCAATATTTAATTACCATGGGAGCCATTGAACGAAAAGTTCCCGGTCAGGTGAAAACGGTTTATTAATATCTTAAATCTTGTTTTTGTCGCCTTACGCGTGAATCACTTCTACTCAGAAAGAGCCATAAAAAAACCATTCATCGCGGTAGCTTAGAGCAAGCTGTCCGAAATGAATGGTTTTTAACTAAAATTCGAGAATATTATTTGAACGTATTTTGTACTTTATCAATGAAATTACCCGAAGACACAAAAGTTTTATAGTCTTCGCCTTCTACGTAATGTTTAAAATTGGTAATGTCTTTACGAATCATATCTTCAAACACACCATTTAATAATTTAGCAACTCCCTGTCCTAAACTTCCGGCAGGAGGAAAATAGCTGATCTCGACATTTAATTCAGTTCCCGATCCGTTTAACGCATCAGTAAATTCAACTTTTCCGGCATTATCAACCATAGAGCCACCTAATGAATTCCAGCCAATATAATAATCCTGTTCTTCACGGGTTATTTCAGCGTTCCAGCTCAATTTGGCAATCTCTCCAGGTAAATTTGCTTTCCATTTTGATTTTTTATCATCTAATTCTTCCACAGAAGCAAGGTGTTTCATAAATAGCGGAAGATTCTCCAGATTACGCCAGAAAGCATAAACTTCTTTACGAGGCTTGTTAACAATAAATCTTTCTGAAATATTTATGGCGGGCGTATCTGTACTATCTTTTCCTAAGCGGGAATAAATTGGGCAAATTCCGGTTGCGCCGCGATAAAGTAAAATACCGCCAACCATAGCTTCCTGAATTCCGATAATGGGGTGACTGAAAATTTGCTTGATTCCTTTGTAGGTAATCACTGTTCCCGCCAAAAGAGAAAGTACTCTTTCCGGCATATTTACATTGGCGTTTTCGTTGTCCTGCAGAATCGGACCTTTAAAGGTATCCGAGATCTTTTCTTTTATCGTATCTAACATGTTTGTTTTTCTTTAGTATAGATACACAACATAGAATTAGCCACAGTGTTTTAAAAGGAAGATTTTTCAGCAGATTAAATATGGAAATATCTATTTCTAATAATCAAATTTAAATTTTGAAAGGTCGGGGAGATGTTTCTTTTTTCGTTTAAGCTCCTGCTGATAAATTTTCTGACCTAAATTTTTCATGAAAGGAAGTCCGATACTATCATATTCATAAACATTGTCGTTATAGATCTCATTTTTGTTCGATTGAACAACGGCGGTTAACATAAACTCGACTTTATTTTTAAAATCTACGAAATATGCGTTGTCTATCAGATATCCATATGAATCTCCAACCTTGTTAAATATTCTGATGTTGGAATCTGGTTTCGTGGATTTATCTGATCCATAAAACAAAAATTTACAATACGTATCCCAATAGTCAGCTTTTGGATATTTAGGAAAATCGCTTTCAGAAGGATACATAGACATATATTTGTAAATCAATGTGTAATCATCGGAAGTTAAATTAAACTTCTCCTTGTCGGGATAAATTTCCGGGAAAATTAATTTCCTAAGTACTTTCTGCTGATCTTCAATAGAGAACGCATTTTTATTGCCGAAATCAAACGGTTGGTTGACTAACTGATCATTCGCATCTAAATATCCTTTTCCTCTTAT
>JBDTLL010000230.1:0-4145 GCA_039934815.1 Daejeonella sp.
AGTAAACCGATCTATCAAAATCCCTGGATAAGTTTAACAGAACATAAGGTTATAAACCCTTCCGGCGGAACAGGAATTTATGGACAAGTTCATTTTAAAAATCTGGCAATAGGGATTATCGTACTTGATGAATACCAAAATACATGGCTGGTTGGACAATATAGATTTCCATTAAATGAATATAGCTGGGAAATCCCGGCGGGAGGATGCCCCTTAGGCACAAATCCTCTGGATACCGCAAAACGTGAATTATTGGAAGAAACCGGAATTATGGCAAAATCATGGAAAGAGATTCAACGAATGCATCTATCAAATTCTGTAAGTGATGAATTAGCCATAATTTATTTAGCTGAAGATCTGGAATTTGGACTATCTGAGCCCGAAGAAACCGAACAACTTGTTGTAAAAAAATTATCCTTTGAAGAGGTTTATCAGATGCTTATTGAAGGAAAAATTACAGATTCATTAAGTGTGGCCGCTATTTTAAAGCTTAGAATTATGTTAACAGAAAATAGTTGAATTAAAAACAACTAAACTAGATTTAAATCATTCAGTTGAATTGGATATTTAGATTTGTAAGTTTGCACAACTATGAACAAATTTTTAGGCTATATATTTTCTCCAATTCAATATATAATTTTCGGTTTATTTCTGGTGATATTCCACCCAATTCAATGGATAGCGCTAAAAGCCGGCGGATATAAAGCCCATAAGAAAGTTGTGGATATTATGAACTTTTTCCTGACAAGTACATTGTACATTATAGGAACCCAAATAACTTTCAAGAACACTCAAAACTTACCTTTAAACAGACCAATTATATTTGTGGCCAATCATCAAAGTATGTATGAAATACCGCCTTTGATTTGGTTTTTAAGGAAATATCACGCAAAGTTTATTTCTAAAATTGAACTCACAAAAGGTATCCCGAGCATCTCTTTTAATTTAAAATATGGTGGTGGAGCAAACATTGACCGAAAAGACAGTAAACAAGCTGTTGCTGAAATTATAAAACTCGGTCAGAGGATGAAAATAAATAATTGGTCTGCCGTAATCTTCCCGGAAGGAACCCGTTCCCGTAACGGAGAATTAAAACCTTTTGCAGTTGGAGGAATTGCCACTTTGTTAAAAAAAGCCCCCAACGCATTAATAGTTCCGATTGCAATTACCGGATCATGGAAACTGGTTCAATTTGGTAAATTTCCATTAAGCTTTGGCGAAAAAATGACCTTAACCGTTTTAACTCCAATAGAACCCAAACAAGATTTGCTGGAGGATGTAGTTGCACAAACAGAAAACGCAATTAAAGCCAGCAAAGCCAACACTTAATTAAACATTCTTATTCTCAATTAATTTGAAAAAATATTCTCGGTATGTATCTCCTACCGGTATGTTTTTATCTTGAATTTGAATTCGACTGCGTTCTATGCTGTCAATTTTGTCTAAAGCAATGATATAGGATTTATGCACCCTTACAAAACCGCCGGAAGGTAAAACCTCTTCCATTTTTTTCATGTTTTGCAGTGTAATAACTCTTTCTGTTTTGGTAAAAATTGAAATATAATCTTTCAACCCTTCGATATAGAGAATATCATCCAGGTAAATCTTTTGAATTTTATGTTCCGTTTTTACGAAAATAAAATTGTTGGCATTGTTAACCTGAATTTCATTTGGACTTGTTGAGTTTGCAGAATTATCCTGCTGCTTTTGTAAAACTTTTTGTGCGGCTTTATAAAAACGATCGAAAGCAATTGGTTTTAACAGATAATCAGTTACATCTAATTCATAGCCATCCAATGCATACTGAGAATAAGCCGTTGTTAGAATAACATCACATTTACCATTTATGATTTTTAAAAACTGAATTCCGGTTAATTCTGGCATTTGAACATCTAAAAAAACCAGATCAACTTCATCATTTTGAACCAAAGAAAGCCCTTCTATAGCACTTATAGTAGTTTTTACCAATTTTAAAAATGGCACTTTAGAAATATAATCTTCAATTATATCAAGTGCTAAAGGTTCATCGTCAACAACAAGGCAACGTATCATGCTTTAAATTTAAAAATTAACCTGTAAATCATCTAAAATTTAACAAACTCTAACATCTTGCTATTTTAAAGTCTAAGATCCAGCGTGCATTTATAAAAATCCTGTTCATTCTGAATCTCCAAAATATATTTGTTCTTATATAAAAGATCTAACCTTCGCTGAACATTTAGTAAGCCAATTCCGCCTGTCATATCCTTGTTCAAATCACTTTTCTTATTTACAACTTTAAAAAATAATTGATCAGATTCAATATGAATACTAATAACAATCGGATTTTTTTCATCCGTGGCAACGCCATGTTTAAAAGCATTTTCAACAAATGAAATTAAAACCATTGGCATAATCGTGTGATTTTCGGGATTGCCGCTAATATCCAAATGAACAAAAGAATTATCCTTAAACCGTAGTTTTTGTAATTCAATATAATTTTCCAGATAGCTTATTTCCTTACTCAGGCTTACCATATTATCATTACTCTCATAAAGCATGTAACGCATAATTTCAGAAAGCTTTAAAATTGCTTCGGGTGTTTTAGCCGATTTTTGATAAGCCAGCGAGTAAATATTATTTAATGAATTAAATAAAAAATGAGGGTTTATCTGCGATTTAAGGAAGGCCAATTCTGCTGTAAGTTTTTCATTTTCCAGATTACTTTTCTCTTTTTCATTCACAAACCAATCCATCATAAACTTTAATGCGGTACTCAGAAAAATAAAGAAAATACTTACGAAAACTGAGCCCAGGTAATAGTCGAGGAAAGAGATCTCAACCTTTTTTGGACCACGTAAAAGCACAAAATCTCTAAATATTGTAGCAAGCCCATATTTTATTAAACCTGCTGAAAGAACCAGTACCACAATAGCAGCGATAAGCCAGAAATATTTTTTCTTGTTTAAAAGTTTAGGTAATAAAATAAGGTAATTGATGTAAAAAGTGAGGATATTAACCAGACCGAAATAGACAATTACGACAACTGCTTTGTAGTTAAATTTACCGTTGCTACCTAAATAAATAAAGAAAAGCAGAATTGTAACCCAAATAGAAACATGTAAGAAGATCTGCCTTGTTTTGTTCATTTTTAGATATTAGTTTGACACGATTAAAAGTAATTTATTTGATAGTTTAAGGAACACTATTTCGACCAACTGCCCGCCTCAGTCTTCCAACCCTGTTAAATTATCTATTAATGGTTGGTCCGCTAAAATAAGCACTTCATCTTCAACTTTAGCAATTTGGTCTAATACATTTTATTAGCCCGTTTATTAGCTTTTTATTTGATTATCAAATTAATGCGCTATGAAAAAGTTAAGCAACACAGTCTCTCCATTTCTATTGTTACTACTTCCCATGTTTTTTGTGGTGGGCTTATTGGTATTTAATTTACAGAATGATATTCCCGCGGAAAGATATGAGGCGAGTATTCACCTTCAGATTCCATCTTTCAAGGCCTTAATTCAGAGCATTTTTTAAATAAATGCCAAGCGAATTTATAATTGAGACCAGAAACCTTTCGTATAGCTTTGCTAAGCAAAAGGTGCTCGACGACGTTTCGCTTCAAGTGCCCGCAGGAAGCATCTATGGATTTTTAGGTCCAAACGGAGCGGGCAAAACCACCACAATAAAAATCCTCTTAAATCTCCTTCGCTCGGATAAAAATAATGTTTTGCTCTTTGGCGATGAAATTAATACGAATCGCATTAAGATACTTTCCCGGATTGGCGCCCTGGTAGAACAACCGGCAATTTATAATCACCTAACGGGAAAAGAAAACTTGTACAACCGTGCGATGCTACTGGGAATTTCCAAACAACGTATTGAATTAGTACAAAATATCACCGGAATAGGTCAATATGCTGGCAAAAAGGCCGGCAAGTATTCGTTGGGTATGAAACAAAGACTGGGAATTGCTCTGGCGCTTTTACCCGATCCGGAGTTACTCTTATTAGATGAACCTACAAACGGCTTAGATCCTAATGGGATTATTGAGATTAGAAAATTACTGCAAAAACTCACTTCAGAAGGAAAGACCGTTTTTGTCTCGAGCCATATACTTTCTGAAGTTGAAAAAATGGCAACCCACGTAGGCATTATTA
>JBDTLL010000231.1:0-4131 GCA_039934815.1 Daejeonella sp.
TAGATGCTCTGGAATGGCAGGCAAAAGATTTTGAAAAGCGAACAAAAATTAAATGTTATTTCACGTCTACAATAGATGAATCGCTGTTAGATAAATCAATAAATACAACACTGTTCCGGATTTTTCAGGAAAGTTTAACAAACATAACCCGGCACGCAAATGCAACAAATGTTTGGGCTCAACTTAAAAAAGAAAACAATTCTATAAAATTCAGCATTGCTGATGATGGGAAAGGCATGGACTTGAGTGAAATAAAAACAAAACATACCCTGGGTTTAATTGGAATGGAAGAGCGGATAAATTCTGTTAATGGCGGTTTTTCAATTGATAGCAGCATTGGAAAAGGCACTGTTATTACCGTTTCTGTGCCAATAAAAGCAGATTCATTAAATATTGAACCTAATGATACGTATTCTCATAGCTGATGATCATGCCGTAGTTAGAAAAGGGATTATTCAAATTATAAAAGATGATTTTCCTGCTTCATTTCTACAGGAGGCCGTAACTGGCGAGCAGTTAGTTAAAATGGCGCTTGCTGAAGAATGGGATCTTATTATATCAGATATTTCAATGCCGGGCAGAAGCGGAATGGATGCATTGCTACAAATTAAAAATGTAAAACCCAATCAGCCTGTTTTAATATTGAGTATGCATCCCGAAGATCAATATGCCATTCGTGTGTTAAAAGCCGGAGCTTCAGGATACTTAAATAAAGACAGTGCTTCTGACGATTTGGTAAAAGCCATTCATACAATTCTGGAGGGTAAGCGATACATCACTTCCGGTACGGCAAATGAAATGGTCTCCAAACTTCATCAACCAAGTAATGTGATACTCCACCAAATATTGTCGGACCGCGAGTTCGAAATAATGAAATTAATTGCAAAAGGAGTGGCAACTTCTGTCATAGCAGCTAACCTTTCTTTAAGTATTTCAACTGTAAGCACCTATCGGGCAAGAATTCTAAACAAAATGAATGTCAATTCAAATGCTGCTCTCACGCTGTACGCGATAGAGCATAACCTTTGATCTACGTAGTACAAATTGCTACATACCAAAGCTTGAAATTTCTACAGATTTATTCCTGAAATATCTACAAATCTTTCTTTGATAAGCCCTTAAATTTATATTGAAATTGTAGCGCTTAGTGAAAGTTAATGTATTAATTATTGAAAAAAATCCGATTCTCACTCTAAGAGTTGGCGAACTACTTAAAGATTTGTCAGAAGTAGAACGGGTTTTGGTTGCAGATACTTTTCAGAAAGCACTTACTATTTTAGATCATAACCTTGTTCATATAGTATCTCTTGGTATTCAGATTTCAGACAAAAATATTTTGGAATTACTATCTGTTTGCAACTATGATCAACATTGTGAACTTTTTATTTTATCAGATAATTATCATGATAATTATAAAGCCAGATATGAGTTGTTGGGGATTAAATACTGGCTGGATAAAGCAAAAGATTTTGATATGATCCCGCAATTAATTTCTCAGATATCGGCCTCAATGATTGTCAATTAAGCAAAAAATTTTAGAGACATATTTAAAGTCAAATAAAAGACTTTCACGAACAATAAAACAATACTATCATGAAAACGGAATTTAAAATTCTTCATCTGGAAGATGTTAAAAAGGATGTAGTTATGGTAGAAAGGGAATTAAAAAAACACCATATTAAATTCACCAATAAAGTGGTGGATTGTAAAAAAGACTTTTTGCAGGCTTTAAATGATTATTTTCCGGATGTGATTCTTTCAGCACATTCATTACCAGAAATTAACTCTGAAGATGCGTTAAAGATTGTGCGGAAAAAAGGCTTAAAAACGCCTTTTATATTAGTCACGTCACCGATAAGTGAAAAGTTCGCTGTTAATATTATTAAACTTGGAGCAGACGATTATGTGCTGAAAGATAATTTGCAGCGTTTACCTCACGCTTTAACCATTGCGGTAGAAAAAAATCTGAACAATCAGGCGCATGCTAAACTTTTAATTCAGTTTATAAACCAGCGTAAACTATCACAAGAAAACAACAATAATTCATCAGACCGGATGCTTCTGGCGGTTAAAGCGGCAAATGTGGGTGTTTGGGAATGGGAAATTGCCCAAAATACGCTGGAATGGGATCCGGTTATGCATTTTATTAATGGAATGGACCCGGACTGCTTTAGTGGCGGATTTGAAAACTGGGAAAAATGTATGCATCCGGATGATATTGCATTTGTTAGGAATGAAATGTATAAGGCCTTAACCGGCGAAAAAGAACTGGACATGACTTTTCGGGTAGTTTGGTCAGATAAGTCTATACATTTTATTCGTTCAGTTGGTATTGTGCAACTAAGCGATGAAGGTATTCCGGAAAGAATGCTGGGAACTAACTGGGATATCACCGAAAAGAAAGTAATTGAAAAGGAGATTGCCAGAAGTGAGAATTTTTACCGGGCTTTAATAGAGAACAGTTCGGATGTCAAGTGCCTTACTGACGAATTAGGATACATTTCTTTCGTAAGCCCATCAGTAAAAGATCTTTTCGGATATGAGCCGCAAGAATTAATAGGGAAAACCAGAAAAGATCTGATTCATCCGGACGACTGGTTAAAGCATGAAAAACAAGTAAAAGAAGTTATTGATACTCCCGGTAAATCGCTGAAAATTAGCATGCGGTGCATCGCAAAAAATAGGAATGTTCGTTTCTGCGAAGGAGTTATTGCAAACTTATTGGATCAATCAGGTATCAATTCAATCATTTGTACATTCTGGGATATAACGGAGCGAAAAACATTTGAAGAACATATTGAATCTCAAAATCAACAGCTTTTAAAAGCAAATAAAGAGCTTGATAATTTTGTTTATAGTGCTTCGCACGAATTGCGCTCTCCACTTTGTTCGTTGCTTGGCTTAATAGACCTGGTAGGAACAGAAACAAATCAAAAAAGTAAAACTGAACTGCTTGCTATGATGAAAAAGAGTGTTTTAAACCTGGATAATTTAATACGGGATATTGTAGATTATTCTAAAAATAACAGACAGGAGATAGAAACTGAACCTGTAGACTTTAAACTACTTATACAGGAAAGTATTTCTAAATTATCTTATCTGCCGGAAATGCAAAAAGTACGGATAAATCTGGATGTTAATCAGAGTTCAAGCTTTTATACGGATAAAAAAAGGCTTTGTGTAGTTATCAGTAATATTCTAACTAATTCCATAAAATATTACGATCCTGCTAAAAGCAATCCGTTTGTCAGAATTGCATTGCAGGCTAATAAAGAACATAGCTATATTATAATTAGCGACAACGGCCTGGGAATTCCTGCAAATTATGAGGACAAGATATTTGATATGTTTTACCGTGCAAATTCTCAACATTCGGGTGCGGGACTCGGGCTATACATTGCCCGGGAGATAATTGAAAAGTTATCTGGCAACATATTTTTAAATACCGAAGAAGGTGGAGGAACTACCGTGTATGTAAAAATTCCGAATTCAATTAGTAGCAAAAACTAATAATAACTATTTCTATGGTTGGTAGATGTTCTGTACTTTTAAAGACTTTGATCGGCATTTTGATCAAAGTCTTTAAAGTATGGACAACAACTATTCAAACTCTCTGGATCAGTCGCTTGCTGAGTTCCAGAAACTACTTCAGCAAAGTTCCGAGCTAATTATTAACAGATATACGGGTCTGGACGAAGCGAAAGCTTATGCAGGTTTTGCACCTGCTGAAGTTAAAAGCTGGTTCGACGAATCTGTTCCGCAACAGGGAATGCCCAATGAAGATCTTCTTGAACTGGTAAAATCCAAAGTCTTAGATCCGGCTACGCTAAATATTGGTCCCAATATGTTTGCTTATGTAATGGCAGGCGGAACTCAGGTTTCAGTTTTAGCAGAAATGCTGGGCACAGCCATTAATCAGAATGTAGGTAAATGGCATCTTGCTCCGGTGATGAGCGAACTTGAAAAACGCGTGATTCAATGGGGAGCAGAATTTATTGGCTATGATCCTCAGGCAGGTGGGGTGTTGGTCAGCGGCGGATCTGCGGCAAATTTAACAGGACTAACAGTTGCCCGTAATTTGTTTTTTGAGAAAGAAAATGTTCGCGAAAAAGGCCTTTTCGGGATGAAACC
>JBDTLL010000232.1:0-4127 GCA_039934815.1 Daejeonella sp.
TTTGAATGGTGTAATACAACCGGAAAAATTCAAGAATGATGGCCAGTTTGAACAGCCAGTCGAAAACCAATGGATTGTTAAAATATTCGCTGATGAACGTGAGGAAACCAAACGAAAAAACCCAAACCACCAGCCGAATGGGAAATTGAATATAATAGGAAATGGCGCCAAACCTCTTAAAAAGAAATAATCCGGCAGCGGAAATAAACAGCAAAAGGAATACAATCAGCAACAATATTATTTTTATTCTCGAAACCGTTTCTCCGGGCAATTCATTAAGGTGAGTAAGAATTGAATAAATTTGAGGGCTTAATAAAATGATGCTGCCCATATCCAGAAAGGCAAAAAAGCGGAAGGCATTTTTCATCCCGCTAAAATAGTTCATTTACAATACTGGTCAATAAAACTATCGGCTATCTCGCTTCCAAGCAGGTGAATTTCGTTAAAATCATCGCAGGCACTTTCCTGGTCACCTTGTTTTAGCTTTCGCTGAGCTGTTTTTAAAAGCCTGGCAATATATTTATCATCATAACCCAGTTGCTGTTTCAAAACAGAAATTTGAAATTCATCGTCGGCGTTATAGTCGCCGTTTGCCTTTTTTGCATAAAAATTATAAATGGCTTTGCTTAGATCCTGCCGGGCATGAAACGCGTTAATTGCTTCTTTGATCTGATCGCTGGAGCGTTCCTCACATTTATATCCCGTAAGGTTAAAACTAACCGGAAGCACAACCGAGGAAGTTGTATCGTAATCTTTTGGGATAATCCATTTACCGGAACTCAGCCGGATAACCCGGAGCGCTTCGGCATCCAGATCAATGCCATAACCTTTCTGAATTTTAGATTCGTAAATACGGCCTCTTTTATTCAGCTTAAAGCTAACGTTTACAACTCCCTGAATGCAATTTACTTTTGAAAATTCCGGATAGATTAGATTATTGGCAATAAAACTGGAAAGCATTTTGTTTCCTCCCTTAAATTCAGGCTGGTCTGAATTGAAGCTGAAAATCTGAAAAAGGAACACTATCAGGATCTGAATAAGCATGCCTTAATTTAACGAAAATTTCAGAGAATTATTTAAAACTATATTTTAAAACCGACATTGGGTCCGGGCAGTTCTGCAGAAATATATCGCGTTGCGTAAAACGGCACACGCCGGGATAATCTCCCTTAAAATATCCCATATCAAACATCAATTGAAAATGTAAATGCGGCGGCCAGTGTCCGTTTTCTGTGGGAATTCCAAATTGCGTAAAGTATTGTCCCGCTGCAATTTCCTCACCGACGGTCAGGTTATGAAGGCTGGCGAGATTCAAATGTCCGTACAAAGAATACACAATTAATCCATCTAAATTATGCTTCAGGACGATTGTTGCGCCGTAATCTCCAAAATTATTATTGAATTTTAAGCTATGAACTTTCCCATGCAAAGGCGCATAAACTCTTGTTCCGGCAGGTCCCCAAATATCAGTTCCTAAATGCAGGCGACGAGGTTCTTCGAAAGTGTTAAAATGCGCACTTCGGGCATATAAAGTTCTGTGCTCATTGTAGCCACCAATTCCGTAACGGGCTTTTTGCTTATTTAATTCGCTATTAATCCAAAGAGAAAACTGGTACGTATCTGCCACTGTTTGTGGTTTCAGCTCTTTGTTAGCAGAGGTAAAATCGAATTCTAATAATTTATCATTCTGTGGATCGAATTCTACTACAGGAGAAATTAATGCCGGATTAGCATCTAAATAATTATAAAGCTGTTGGGACGAAGATAAAATCATGAAAATAAATAAATATAATTGTACACATAATGCGAAACAGCGCCGGCAATTACAAACAGGTGCCAGATTTCGTGTGTATGAACAAACTTATTGAGAGGTTTGTCTTTATAATAAAAAACGGTGCCACCGGCGTAAAATAAACCACCTAACAACATCCATCCGATGGCGGCAAAGGGCAATTTCTCCAGCATATTATTTAACAAAGGCACAATTAAAGCGCCCATGGCGAGATATATTCCAAGCGAAATTCCTTTATGCTGAAGCTTATTAAATATTTTTAATGCGCATCCTGTTAAGGCAATTGTCCAGACCGTTCCAAATAAAACCCAGCGCATTGAGCCATCAAAAACAAGCAATGAGGTGGGCGTGTAAGATCCGGCAATCATTAAATAAATGCTGCAATGATCAAACTTTTGCCAGAACCGAACGCCATATTCGGTATTGGGATAGCCATGGTAAATGGCGCTGATGCTGAATAAAACAAAAGAGCAAATTCCGTAAACCCAGGCAGCGGTTAATTCTGAAGTAGTGTCTGAAAGTTTTAACAATAAATACGTAGCCGGAATTACAAAAATAGCCGGAATAGCATGCGTAAAAAAGTTAACAGGTTCGCGAAGTGGCCTCATGTTTAATCTTCACTTTCAGAATCTTCTTCCTGACGAGGTTCTTTGCTAATCTTGTCGAAAATTTTATCCATGCGTTCTACATAATCGCTGGTATCATCCAGAAAAAAGTCGAGCTGGGGCACAATGCGAGCCTGATCTTTAATACGTGAACCCAATTTATACCGAATTTCTCCGGCGTGTAATTTTATCGTGTTTAATGATAAGGTATTGTTCGCACTATTGAAAAAACTCAGATAAACTCTGGCAACGGCCAAATCAGGAGAAATCCTGACTTTGGTAACTGTGATCATTGTATTTGGAAGATAGTTCATTCCTTCCCGCTGAAAAATTTCTGCTAAGTCTTTTTGAATTACACCCGCAAATTTCTGCTGACGTTTACTTTCCATGTGTTTTGTATTTGGGAGTTCAGATTTAGACTTCCGGTTTAACCGGAAGTCAATCTGAATTTGATAAATATATTAAAAGTGCTTACGAATACGGATTTAAAACTTAAATATTACATTCTGCTTTTAATACAATAACTTATCGTACGGATATCTTTGGATGTGTAACGCTTTTACTTTTTCGTACAAAAGCGCTCTAAAATCTTCAATATTTTCCTTATTGATTGCTGAGATAAATATAGCGGGCGTGTTATTTTTATTCATCCAGCTGTTTTCATAATCAGCTAATGTTGGTGGCGGAGTATCATCCTGCGGATCAAATTCTGCCGGAACATACGCATCAATTTTATTGAAAACCGTGATTATTGGTTTATCAATTGCGCCTAACTCTTTCAGGGTTTCATTCACCGTAAAAATCTGATCTTCAAAATTTGGATGTGAAATATCAACCACGTGAATTAAAATATCTGCTTCTCTAACTTCATCCAACGTTGATTTAAAGCATTCTACCAAATGATGCGGCAGTTTGCGGATAAAACCAACTGTATCTGAAAGTAAAAATGGCAGATTTTCTATAACCACTTTCCGAACCGTAGTATCTAAAGTTGCGAAGAGTTTGTTTTCTGCAAAAACTTCAGATTTAGAGATCATGTTCATGATGGTTGATTTACCAACGTTGGTATAACCCACTAAAGCCACACGAATTAATTGATTTCGGTTCTTGCGCTGAGTTTCATTTTGCTTGTCAATTTCTTTGAGACGTTCTTTAAGCAGGGAAATCTTATTTAAAATTAACCGTCTGTCTGTTTCTATCTGACTTTCACCCGGACCACGCATTCCGATACCACCTTTTTGGCGTTCAAGGTGAGTCCATAAACGAGTTAATCGCGGTAGCAAATATTGCAACTGAGCTAATTCTACCTGCGTTTTTGCCTGCGAAGTTTGTGCTCTTTTTGCAAAAATATCGAGGATCAGATTACTGCGATCCAGGATTTTTACCTGCAATTCATTTTCAATATTTCTTAACTGAGACGGAGATAATTCGTCATCAAAAACTACAATATCTATCTCTTCAGATTTTACAAACGCATTGATCTCTTCCAGCTTTCCGGTTCCTACAAAAGTGGCCCGATCTGGCTTCAGCATTTTCTGTGTAAATGATTTAACGGTTTCACCACCCGCAGTTTCTACCAGAAATTCCAGTTCATCTAAATATTCTTTCGTTTGTTCTTCTTTTTCTCCGGGAGTAACAATACCCACCAACACGGCCCTTTCGGGTTTGATAGCGGTATCATAAAATTTTTGTCTTGCCATATTATATTTGCAAATATACGAGTTTGTTAT
>JBDTLL010000233.1:0-4123 GCA_039934815.1 Daejeonella sp.
ATCAGCAGTCCGCAAACTATAATCAGGCCACCAATTAAATAGAGTTTACTCAGTAATAGCGCAAGCACAAAAAGTACAATTAATAAAGCGCCGACAATTAAAAAATATCCGGATAATCCTTCGCGATACAATACAAAAATCAGGGAGAAGAAAGTTAAGGCCGAACCGGTATCAGGCTGCAGCATAATTAAACCCATAGGTAATAACAGGATGGCGGCGCAAACACTTTTGGTTTTAAGATCCTGAACCCGCACATTGTTGATGCTGAGATACCTTGCTAAAAATAAGCAGGTGGCAAATTTGGCAAACTCCGAGGGCTGCAACCTAAAACTGCCTATCGGGATCCAGGCCTGGTTTCCGCCAACATTCCGACCCACAATCAGCACCAAAACCAGCAGCATTAACGTAATTCCGTAGAAAACAGGAGCAAAGGTGGTGAAGAATTTACTGTCCATCAGCAAAATAACCATACCTAAGATTAGTGCTGAAATGATAAATATCAGTTGCTTGCCGTAATTGGTGTCCAGATTAAAAATGCTCGGCTTTTCCGGATTGTAAACGGCCGCATGGATATTGAACCAGCCAATAATGCAAAGCGACAGGAAAATCAGTACAATGATCCAGTCGACGTTAAAAAAGGGGCTGCGCTGCTGATTGTTCATTTACCGCTAATAGCTTTAGGTTGTTCTGATATTATTTTAGGCGTGGAGGATTTGACTTTACTGGTGTCCATTTTTTGCTTTACCGGAGTTTTAGGTTTTGTAAGCGCAGAACCCGGCAATAAATTAGCTTCCAGCAAACGATCCATGTACGCCTTGGGACGACTAATAGAATCCCTGATATATTTTTCGACCAGTAAACTGGCAATTGGTGCCGACCATGTTGCACCAAAACCTGCATTTTCTACCACCACAGCAATGGCAATTTTTGGATTATCCCGCGGAGCGAAAGCAACAAATACAGAGTGATCTGCTCCGTGCGGATTTTGCACCGTTCCGGTTTTACCGCACATTTCTATTCCATCAATTTTGGAATAAATTGCCGTTCCGCTCGGTTGGTTTACCACTTCACTCATTCCCTGAATTACGCTGGTAAAGTATTCGGGTTTGATACCCACATCATTCTTTTTGGTGTATTCGGCCTTGATTACTTTCTTTTCGCCAATTCCCTGCACCAAATGTGGCTTATAGAAAAAACCTCTGTTTGCAACAATTGCCATCACGTTGGCCATTTGCAATGGAGTAATTCCCAGCTCGCCCTGACCAATTGATAGCGAAATATTAAAACCTGAACTCCATTTATCGCTTCCCCATCTTTTGGTGTAAAATTCTGCTGTCGGCAATAACCCTTTCCGTTCGGCGGGAAGATCTATATTTAGTTTATCACCAATGCCAAATTTAGCAACCGCTTCACGCCAACGCTTGTAAGCGTTTACCGGGCGCATACCGGCATGATCGATCATTAAATTATAAGTGTAGCCGTAGTAGGTGTTACAGGATTCTTTAATGGAAGCTTCCAAATCTACAGATCCGTGAACGTGCGTACATTTCATTATCCCGCGGGAACTGTAGCGGTAGCCCCCCGGACAATAGAACGTCGTGTTCGAATTTATTAATCCAAATTGCTGCGCAACCAATGCATTTACCACTTTAAATATAGAACCCGGAGGATATTCTGCCTGGATAGGGCGGATAAACATCGGCTTGGTGGGGTCATTTAAAAGCTTCATATAATTGTTGCCGCGTTGCCTTCCAACCATCATATTTGGGTCGTAACCCGGACTGCTCACAAAAGCTAAAATTTCACCTGTACCGGGCTCTATGGCCACAATACTTCCAATTTTATTATTCATCAGCTTTTCGCCGAGTTTTTGTAATTCTTTATCTAAAGATGAAATCAGGCGTTCGCCGGATACAGCCATGGTATCATATTTCCCATCTGCAAAATGACCTTTCGGACGGTTCAACGCGTCAACCATCAGGTTTTGTACGCCGCGGTGCCCGCGTAATAATTCCTCGTATGATTTTTCTACTCCACTAATTCCTATGTAATCTCCCTGACGGTAAAATCCTCCAGACTTTTCGATCATTTTATCATTCACCTCGCCAATGTAGCCCAGAAATTGAGCGGCTGTACTATCGGGATACCGCCGTACTGTTCTGTTCTGAACAAAGAAACCCGGATATTGAAAAAGGTGTTCCTGGAATCTGGCGTAGGTTTGTGCCGATAATTGTTTCTCGAAAATGGATGCTTTATAGGGAGAATAATTAACTGATTTTTTTAATCGCTTATCAAATCCTTCCCGGTCAATTCCTATTAAATTGCAAAACTGTACCGTATCAAATGGTTTGACTTCTTTAGGGATGATCATCAGATCATAAACCGGTTCATTCTGTACCAGAATCTTTTCATTGCGATCCAGAATAATTCCACGTGCAGGATAGATGAGAATTTTGCGAAGAACATTATTATTTGCCGACAGGAAATATTTATCGCTAACCACCTGAATATAAAACAGGCGTGTCAGCAATATTATCGCGATAGCAATGAAAATACCCTGAACAACAAATTTACGTGCAAAAAAACTATTCATTATCTCAACTTCTTCCTGAAAAACATGAATTCGGCAAGCAGCATCAAAACAATTGTAAATGCCGAGCTTAACAGCACCCGAATTAAAGTGTAGCCAAATTCATAAAAACTAAATGTTTCGAATGTGAATAGTACCAGATGATGGAAAAAGGTTAAAATGATTGCGTAAAATATAAACCATCTAAAACCCATAATTCCTAAACTGGGATCGGGTTCATTATCAAATCCATCCCGCTGAACGGTTACACTTATAAATATAATTCTTACAAACGCTAAAACCGTACATGCCGCAGCATTTAAGCCTAGGGTATCATAAAATACATCTACCGTTAGGCCGGTTAAAAAAGCCAGTAAAAATAAAAGTGCGTTTGGTATTTTAAACGGTAATAATAAAATAAATAGTATATATATAAACGGGCTGGCCAGATTATAGTAGCCTACGTTTTTGAGAAAAAATACCTGCAGGCAAACAAGCAGTACAAATCGGATGATATTTACCAGAATAACTCTGCCCATTTTATTCAGTTTTATTTAGTAATTCCAGTTCCTTTTGTTCGGTAGATAATAAATTATTTACCACATACACATATTGCAGCGTAGAAAAATCTGTTGACAACTGAATCTGGATATCCAGAAAACTGTCGCCTCCTTTTATGTCGGTTTTTGTAACCCGGCCAATTTCTAATCCTGCAGGGAAAAGTGAATAACCTGAAGTTGTAACCAGAGCGCCTTTTTTAACACTTACGTGATTTGGAATATCTTTTAAAATTGCTAAACGCGAATCGAAATTCCCTTCTCCCCAAACCAAAGACCCAATATTGTTATTTACGCTTGCGCTGATACGTGTATCACTGTGCAGGATGGGTTGTATAGTCGAAAAGTTTTCAGAAACATTTAGAATTATTCCCACAATACCTTTACCGCTTATAACGCCCATGCCTTTGGAAATACCATGTTTTGTACCGCGGTTTATGGTAATGTAATTGTTTTTCTGGTGGATGGTTTTATTAACAACCTTGGCAACAATATAGGTGTATTGCTGCTTTCTTAATGTATCTGTAACAGTTTTCTGTTCGATACTGTCATTAAAAAACGCAGTTTTCAATTGTGCTTTCAAGCGGGCATTTTCGGCAGCCAGACTGTCATTGGTATAACCCAGATTCAGGTAATTGGTAAAATTATCAACACGCTCATAGGCGGAGCCAACAAATTCATTAGATGAATTTAAAGTGCTTGCCCGCTGATACGAATTATTGTTTACCAGCAAAATGAAAGAAATTACCAGGAAAATGATCAACAGAAAAAATGCGTTGTACTTGCTGATGAACATCCAGACGTTACGCATATTTGTATTGAGGTTTTTTAGACAATAGAATTGAGAATTGAGATCTGAGACAGATAATATCTAACGTCTCAAATCTCATACCTCAAATCTTTTCTCTTATTGCATTAAGAATTTGAATCCGCCGATATTTTTTAAAGCGATACCTGTTCCGCGAACTACGGCACGAAGTGGATCTTCTGCAACGTG
>JBDTLL010000234.1:0-4118 GCA_039934815.1 Daejeonella sp.
GGAATGAAAGACATGGGAAAAGTGATGGGTTTGGTAAATAAAGAACTCGCCGGAAAGGCAGATGGCAAAACAATTTCTGAAGTTGTAAAGGAATTACTTGCCTGATCTTCAGAAAATTTTTTAAATAATCACGCTTAAAAAGGTATTTTTATAACAGATGATAAAGTTTTTGTACTGTTTTTACATTCAGACTTCTATCTTAGCAACCAATACATACATGCATCAAGTATTTCTATGAAGTTCGAAATTAAAGAAGAAAATGGTTACAAGTATATAGAAGAAGGGCAGGGCGAGGTTCTATTACTTTTACATGGTTTAATGGGTGCATTAAGCAATTGGGAAGATGTTGTAGAGGAGTTTAAGTCAGATTACAGAGTTATTATTCCAATGCTGCCGTTATATGAATTGCCCCTTTTAACAACAGGCGTAAAAAGTCTGGCTAAATTTGTACATAAATTTGTAAAGTATAAAAACCTGGAAAATGTAACAGTTTTAGGTAATTCATTGGGGGGCCACGTGGCGTTAATTTATACGTTAAGTCACCCGGAAGACGTTAGAGCTGTAGTGTTAACAGGTAGTTCTGGTTTATATGAAAATGCTTTTGGTGGTTCTTTTCCACGCAGAGAAAGCTATGATTTTATCAAAGAAAAAGTAGAATATACTTTTTTCGATCCGGCTACCGCGACAAAAGAACTGGTTGATGATGTGTATGCAACGGTTAATGATCGTGTAAAAGTTATACGCATTTTAGCCATGGCAAAATCGGCTATCAGACATAATATGTCTGGCGATTTGCATAAAATTACCGTACCGGTATGTTTAATCTGGGGAGAAAATGATAAAATAACACCGCCGGAAGTTGCAAAAGAATTCCACCAGATTTTGCCTGATTCTGAATTGAACTGGGTAGAAAAATGTGGGCATGCGCCGATGATGGAACAACCAGAAATTTTTAATAGTTATCTTAAGAAATTCTTAAATCGCATTGCGATAGAAATATAATAAAGATGTTAGCAGGGGAATTAATTTCGGATATTATACCACCTTTAAAAACTTCGGACACAGTTCAGCAAGTTTTTGATCGAATGGCAGAATTCCGTATTAACCACCTTCCAATTGTTAACAACAAGCAAATTTTGGGTTTGGTTGCCGAAGATGATTTAATAGAAGTAAGCGACTATTCAACGCCGATAGGAGGTTTAAGTCTCAGCCTGAATAATTATTATGTTTTCGATTCACAACATATTTATGATGTAATCAGGTTGTTTTCAGAACAGCGCTTATCGGTTGTGCCGGTGTTGGATCAGAATAAAGATTATTTGGGATTAGTGTCTATAAATAGTTTGGTAGAACATTTTGCTTCCCTAACTTCTGTAAAGCAGCCCGGCGGAATTATTATTTTGGAAATAGATCATCGTAATAATTCATTAAGCCATATTGCTCAGATTGTAGAATCAGATAATGCGCAGATTTTAAGTTCTTATCTTAAATCGTTTCCAGACTCAACTAAATTAGAGCTAACCTTAAAACTTAACCGTACAGATATTTCAGCTATAATTGCATCCTTTTTGCGGTATGATTATATCGTTAAAGCTACTTTTAATGATATAAAAACTGATGACGGAACTCAGGATCGTTATGATCAGTTTATGAACTATCTTGATATCTAAAACTTATTGAATGAAGATTGCAATTTACGGCAGGCAATTCAACAATTCTGTATTACCTTATGTTCAGCAAGTTTTTGATAGTCTTGCAAAGCACGATATAGAGCCACTGGTTTTTGAGAAATACAGCCAGTTTATATCCGGCAAAATATTTTTTCCAAAACGGTTTCAGAATTTTAAAAACTACAACGAACTTATTCAGGCAAAAGTAGACGTTCTTATCAGTTTGGGTGGCGATGGAACGATGCTGGATACAGTTACGCTAATTCGCGATTCAAACATTCCAATAATAGGAATCAATTTTGGCCGTCTGGGTTTTCTCGCTAGTATTAATAAAAATGATATTCAATCGGCTATAAACAGCCTTTGTAACCGTCAATTTTCATTGGATAGCAGATCGCTTCTAAGCGTAGAATCGGATATAAAATTGTTTGATCATGAAAATTTCGCGTTAAACGATATTACTATTCATAAGCGAGATACATCGGCAATGATGATTATTCATGCTTATTTAAATGGAGAATTTTTAAATTCTTATTGGGCAGACGGTTTGATTTTAGCCACGCCAACGGGTTCTACCGCGTATTCTTTAAGTTGCGGAGGTCCTATTATTTTCCCCCGTTCCGGAAATATGGTTGTTACGCCAATTTCGCCGCATAATTTAAATGTGCGCCCGGTTGTGCTTTCAGATAGTAATGAGTTATCATTTGAAATTGAAGGCCGAAGCACCAAGTTTCTTCTCACCTGCGATTCCCGCACAGAGGTATTGGATAACTCAGTTCGTGTAAACGTTAAAAAGGCCGATTTTAAAATCAATTTAATTCGCCTTAATAATGAAAACTATTTATCTACGTTAAGGAACAAGTTATTGTGGGGAATAGATACCCGAAATTACTAAACCTATACCTGAATTTTTTAGCCGAATGTTCTTTTTTAGAGCAACATACAAGATATGACCAGAATAAATATATGCGAAAACTGTTAATTGTTTTTCTCTCCTTCGGGTTCATATCAAGTTCATTTGCACAAACCTGGGAACTAGGCGGATTTGTAGGCAGTTCGGGTTATATGGGCGACATCAATCAATTAAAGCCTTACCAATTTACCGACCTGGCATTTGGCGGGCAAATCAAAAGAAATGTGGATGGTTACTGGGCGTTCAAATTGTCTGCAATGCACGGAAAAATTCGTGGCGATGATGCCAAATCCTCCTCTGTTCAACAACAGCAACGTAATTTGAATTTTTATTCTCCTTTAACAGAAGTTAGTTTACAAACAGAATTTAACTTTTTTAATTACCTCCCGGGATTGTTCCCCATTACCGGAAGCAAAAAATTCTCTCCTTATATATTTACAGGCATTGGCTTAGTACTTTTTAATCCCAAAACAAAGCTGAATGATTATGAATATGAACTGCAGAAATATGTAACCGAAAGTTCGGATATTTCTGATTCATATAATAAATATGCAATCGCAGTTCCTTATGGTGCAGGCCTTAAATACAATGTAAAAGGAAATTGGAATTTAGTTACTGAGTTGGGTTACCGAACGGCGTTTACAGATTACCTGGATGATATTAGTGGAAATTATCCGGATTTTTCGTCTCAGAATCAATCAGATCCGTTAGTGATAGAACGAATGGAGTTATCTGATAGAAGTGATCCTAAAATCGGGTTGCCAAATACACAGCGTGGTGACTATCGAAAAAAGGATACGTACATGTTTGTAGGTCTGAGTATTACCTATACGTTCGTATCAAGAAAGTGCCCTACTTTTTAAGGATTCACTAATTTCTACGTCCATAATCTTGTTTGGCAGGCAAATACTAAATTTTGTTCCCATGCCTCTGTGCGAATTAACTGTTATTCTGCCGCCCAGTTTATTTATTGATTCTTTGGCAATATATAATCCCAATCCGGTTCCAATATGATTGTTGGCACTCACAAAAAACATGTCGAATACCTTTGGTAATTCATCGTGTTCTATACCAATTCCGTTATCAACCACATCCAGGCAGTATTCATTTTCCATTTCGTAGGTTAGAATTTTGATGAGCGTTACCGGCTTTTTGGGATCCCGATATTTAATGGCATTAGATATCAAATTATTTAAAATGATTTTTAATCTTACAGGATCTGTGAAAATCTCCCGGGTTTTTATATCTTTTTTTATTTCCACAGCGGTATCCTTATAATAGTAAATATGTTGATTTACAGATTCATCTATTAATGCTTCTATGTTTACTGCTTCTATTTTTTTAGGTGTTTTTTTATTCCTCGAGAAATCAATAATGTCTAATATAAACTTGTCCTGCTTTTCAATACTTTCCAGCATTAGTTCTAAGTAGTATTTAAGTTCATCAATGTCTCTCTCTTCTTTTGCCAAAAAAATTAATCCCTTTAATGATGCAAGAGGCGATCTTAAATCGTGCGAAGCACTATACACAAACTT
>JBDTLL010000235.1:0-4117 GCA_039934815.1 Daejeonella sp.
ATTTCGGTACTTTATTAGGTCCGATTGTAGTGAGTATTATCCTTTTCGGGACGGCGAGCAGTGCAGTTCCTAAAGAGGTTGATATCAACTCAGTAAAAACACTTTATTATATCCTTACGGGATTATTCTTATTTGTAGCTATTTTCTTTTTCATTTCTAAATTACCTAAGGTAACAAGTGATGAAAAAGTTGAATCCAGCAGTAAAACAAACATTCCTTTATTTGTAATTTTTGTTGGCTTTTTATTAATACTTGCTTCTGGTCCTTTAACCAACATAACTGGTTTAAGCAAGCCTGTGTTTGTTTATTCGGCTTTGATTATAATTGTGGGAACTCTTTTAGCATCTCTCTCAGCAGCATCAAAAGATAAAAATGGTTGGGGAGCCATGCAATATCCGCAGTTGATTTTAGGAATGCTCGCAATTTTCACCTATGTAGGTGTTGAAGTAAGTATTCAAAGTAATATGGGTGCGTTGTTAAAATTACCCGAATTTGGTTCTTACAATGAATCTGTTATTGCGCCTTTCATTTCTTTGTATTGGGGCAGTTTAATGATTGGTAGATGGACTGGTGCTATCTCCGCATTTAACCTCACAAAAAGTACTAAAAGAATTTTGACAGTTGTAGTTCCTTTTGTTGCTTTCGCGATAATTTTAACTGCCAATTATTTGAACGGATCTCCTGTAAATCAATTTTTCCCTTATGCAATTTGTGTTGCAATTTTAATAGCAGGGTTCTTTTACAGCCAGGAGAAGCCAGCTAAAACTTTAGCGACTTTCGGTATATTAGGTGTAATTGCTATGGTAATTGGTTTAACCACTACAGGCCAGATTGCAACTTTTGCGTTTCTAAGTGGTGGTTTATGTTGTTCTATTATGTGGCCATGTATTTTCTCTTTATCTATCACAGGCTTAGGAAAATACACCAGTCAGGGTTCTTCATTTTTAATTATGATGATTTTAGGTGGCGCAATTATTCCACCTGTTCAGGGAATTTTAGCCGATACCAGCGGTATCCACCTTTCTTACGTTGTGCCTGTAATTTGCTTCCTTTACCTGGCTTATTTCGCTTGGAAAGTTAGCTCAGTATTAAAAAATCAGGGAGTAGATGTAAATAAGATCGAAGCCGAAGCGGCGCACTAATAATGATTCAAAAACCAAGTTTTAACAATATTTTTATGAATCTTGCTACAGATCTGGCCTTACGCTCACACTGCGTAAAGGCTCAGGTCGGTGCAGTTTTAACAAAAGATACTCGTATAATTTCCATCGGCTATAATGGTCCGCCTGCCGGAACACATAACTGTGATGAAGAGTGGCCCGAGACCGGTTGTCCTCGAGATTCTAAAAACAGTTGCTCCCTTGCTTTGCACGCCGAAGAAAATGCCATTTTATATGCTGTTAAAAACGGAGCGAGTTTGGATGGCGCAACACTGTATATTACACTTTCGCCCTGTTTGCCTTGTGCCCGTATTATCTATTCATCCGGAATAAAAAAAGTCTTTTATCTCAATTCCTATGCAGAGTTTAAAGGACTTTCCTCAGATGAAGGAGTTGATTTTCTTCAGAAATTTGGTGTAGAGATGTGCAGATTTTCTGCAACAGATTAGCCTTGTAAAACTGATTATATTTTAAACTGAACCTTTAATCCTTTTAGCACTTCTTTTTTTCTCAAAAATGAATTAACTTGATATAATCTACATCAGGATTGAATTCTGTGTAAGCTTCTTTCCTGTTTTGCGTACTTTCTAATCTTATTTTATGAAAGCTTTTGATGAAAAACACATTAAAAATGTGGTACTCATTGGATCTGCAAAAAGCGGTAAAACCACATTAGCAGAAACTATGCTTTACGAAGCAGGAATCCTTAACAGACGAGGATCTGTAGAGGAAAAAAATACGGTTTCAGATTATCATGAACTGGAAAAAGAAAGAGGGAATTCTGTATATGCAACAACCATGCATACAGAATGGCGTGATTACAAAATCAATATTATAGATACTCCCGGATTGGATGATTTTGTTTCCGAAGTCATTTCTTCAATTCGCGTTGCAGATACAGCCGTTATTTTAATCAATGCACAAAATGGATTGGAAGTTGGCTTAGAGTTGCTTTGGGATTACGTAGATAAATACCAGAAGCCAACTATTCTGGCGATAAATCAGCTTGATGCAGATAAAGCAAATTTTCAGCAAACGCTTGATGAAGCGAAAGAATTTTTTGGTTCGGCCGTTACGCTGATGCAATATCCGTTAAATACGGGATCTGGGTTTGATTCAATAATAGATCTTCTTAAAATGAAGATGTATAAATTTCCAAAAGATGGTGGTAAACCAGAAAAACTTCCAATTCCCGATGATGAATTGAACAGGGCAAATGAATTGCATAATGAATTGGTGGAAAAGGCTGCCGAAAATGATGAAGACCTGATGGAGAAATATTTCCAGAAAGGGAATCTGGATGAAGATGAAATGCGGGAAGGCATCAAGATTGGAATGATGAACCATGAAGTTTTTCCGGTGTTTTGCTTGTCAGGAAGAAAAAATATGGGAGCAGGCAGACTGATGGGCTTTATTGATAATGTTGCTCCTTCCGCCTGCGATATGCCGGCAGAACTAACCGAAGACGCTCAGGAAATAGATTGCTCTCCGGCAAAGCCAACAAAATTATTCATTTATAAAACATTGGTCGAGCCACATTTAGGCCGACTTTCTTATTTTAAAGTGCTTTCCGGTCAGGTAGAAATTGGTATGGAATTGTTTAATGAAAAGACTTCTTCTACCGAGCGTATTACGCAGCTTTTTATAACAGACGGAAAAAACCGAACCAATGTTGAACGGCTAAAAGCGGGTGATATTGGTTGTACGCTTAAACTCAAAAACACATTTACCAATCATACGCTCAATGGAAAAGGTTCTAAAGGTAATGTTGAACCAATGGTTTTTCCGCCTCCCAAAATAAGAGTTTCTGTTGAAGCCAGTAATAAGCAGGATGATGAAAAACTCGGGGAAGTTTTAAACGAGTTACAAACTGAAGATCCAAGTATTTTGGTAGAATATAACCGGGAATTAAAGCAGGTAATTATTCATGCACAAGGCGAACTTCATTTAGCAGTTATTAAATGGAAAATGGAGCATATTTATAAAATGCAGATTGAATTTAAACCGGCCAAAGTTCCCTACCGGGAAACTATCCAGAAATCGGCTCTTTCATCCTACAGACATAAAAAGCAGTCTGGCGGAGCCGGCCAGTTTGCCGAAGTTTATCTAAAAATTGAACCATATTATGAAGGCCTTGAGCAAACCAAAGAATTTAATATTCGGGATACCGAAACCGTTGACCTTCCCTGGGGCGGTAAACTTGTTTTTAATAACTGCATTGTCGGCGGAGTTATAGACTCTCGTTTCATTCCTGCAATTCTGAAAGGTATTATGGAAAAAATGAACGAAGGACCATTAACCGGATCGTATGTGCGGGATGTTCGGGTGAGTGTTTACGATGGCAAAATGCATCCTGTTGACAGCAACGATATTTCTTTTAAAATTGCCGGAATGATGGCCTTTAAAGAAGCTTTTTACCAGGCTGAACCTTTATTGCTCGAGCCTTTTAATGAAGTTGAAGTTTCTATGCCTGATGAAATGATGGGCGATGTAATCACAGAACTGCAATCACACAGAGGTTTAATTGTGAACATGGAAAATGAAGAAGGTAAACAAGTGATCAAATCCCGGGTTCCTTTGGCAGAATTAGACGGATTTTTCTCATCTATCAGAAATGTAAGTCAAGGCAAAGCGAAGGCAAAAAGTAAGTTTTATGAGTATTCACCTGTTCCCTCAGATTTGCAGAAAAAACTCACCGAACAATATCATAAATCTGAAATGGCCGAAATGCATTAACGGAATTTATTGTTAAATGCTCTTTTTCGCACCTTTTTCTTAAAGAATTGTAGTCTTATTTCAATATTTACAATTTCGCTTTACAGCGGGATGTAATTATATACCTATTTAAGATAAATTTGTCAATTTAGTGATCGGAAATTTTTTAAAAAGCAGAAGTAAACTTCACGTATGGGATATTCAAGTTTAAGATCATGTATTAACGACCTGGAAAAACACGG
>JBDTLL010000236.1:0-4114 GCA_039934815.1 Daejeonella sp.
CGACCGGTATTTTTATGGTTATAATAAATTGGCACCTGACCAAGATTTTGCGGGAAAGTTGCACTCAATTTGCCTGAAGGATTTACATCTCCAAAAACAACATCGGCAATGGCGTCACCAGCTTCCGTTCCGGCAAACCAGGTATTTAAAATTGCAGGAACATTTTCATTTTCCCAGGTTAAAACTAATGGGCGACCGGTAAATAGAACCAAGACAACCGGTTTTCCCGTTGCAAGTAAAGCCTTCAATAAATCCTGCTGAACCTGTGGAATTCCCAGATCTGTACGGCTCGCAGACTCGCCGCTAAACTCTGCTGACTCGCCCAAAGCAGCAACAATTACATCCGCTTTGTTTGCAACATCTACTGCTTCTTTAATAATCGCTTCTTTAGATCGGTTATCACGTGCGATAGTTTTACCAAACATCGTTGCTCTTTCCTGTAAAACGCTGTCCTGTGTAAGATTAGAACCTTTTGCGTAAATAAGTTTAGCCTTATCACCTAAAGCACTTTTAAAACCTGCTAAAACAGAAATAGGCGTAGACATATCTGTTGCTACACTCCAGGTTCCCGACATATTTTCTTTTGCGTCTGCCAAAGGACCAATTAATGCAATTGTACCCGTTTTTTTGAGAGGAAGTACGTTATTCTGACTCCCTTTCATTGGCGAATTTTTCAATAGCACAAAACTTTGAGCAGCAGTTTCTCTGGCAATTTTCCGGTTCTCGGCAGTAAAAACATCTGTTTTTGCTCTTTCGAGGTTACAATATTTATACGGATCGTCAAATAAACCCAGTTTGTATTTTGCTTCTAAAACCCGTCTGCAAGCCTGATCAATTTGCGCCTGACTAACCAAACCAGTTTTCATAGATTTTTCAAGGGTACTCAATAAACCTTCGCCCACCATATCCATATCAATTCCGGCACGTAAAGCCCTGGCAGAAACGGTTTGTAAATCACCAATTCCGTGGTCAACCATTTCGTTAATACCGGTATAATCTGTTACTACAAATCCCCCGAAACCCCACTCTTTCCGCAAAACGTCTGTCATTAACCATTTATTTGCCGTTGCCGGGATGCCGTCTACTTCATTAAAAGACGCCATTACACTTCCAACTCCTGCATCAACAGCCGCTTTGTACGGCGGAAAATACTCATTATACATCCGCAAATGGCTCATATCTGTAGTGTTGTAATCTCTTCCTGCTTCGGCAGCGCCATATAAAGCAAAATGTTTTACACACGCCATAATGGTGTTATCTTTTGATAAATCCGTTCCCTGGTAACCGTTTACCATTGCTTTCGCGATTTGAGAACCTAAATATGGATCTTCTCCCGAACCTTCAGAAATTCTTCCCCAACGCGGATCGCGGGCAATATCCACCATCGGGCTGAAAGTCCAGCTAATGCCATCGGCACTTGCTTCTTTGGCAGCAATGCGGGCGCTGTTTTGTATCAAGGGCATATCCCATGTACATGATAATCCCAATGGAATTGGAAAAGTTGTTTGATAACCGTGGATAACATCCATTCCGAAAATCATCGGAATTTTCAAACGGCTTTCTTCTACCGCAATTTTTTGAACGTTCCGGATCTTTTCAACGCCTTTAATGTTAAAAAGTCCGCCAACTTTACCTTCTTTGATTTTTTTCCCGATGTCTGAGCTCGAAGCCTGACCGGTTGTAATATCGCCCGCACCGGGCAAATTCAACTGACCTAACTTTTCATCAAGTGTCATTTTCTTCATCAGGCCATCAATGAACGTATTCATTTTGGCATCTTTATTTTGAGCAAATAAAGTTGGCGAAGTGCAAATGGTAACTATTAATAGCAGCGCCGGGATTATTTTAATTTTCAACATAATCTATTTTTCTGTTTATAATTTTTAAAACTAATCAACTTTTAAAATTTTCGTCTTCTGAGAAACACCGTTTTCATTAAATGATTCTACAGAAAAATAATAAACCTGATTTGTAGATAAGCTTTTTAATAAAAGTTCATTCTTATCATACACCATCCAGGAACTATATAATTTATCCGGGGCAATTCCCCAAAGTACGTTATAACCCTGTGCATTTTTTTGAGCGTCCCAAGATATCTTTGCATCACGGCGATCTTTAAATCTGTTAACTTTTAAATTGCTTACGCGATCCGGGGTTTTCCCTTCACCTTTTCCGAAAACACGAAGTCCGGAAATTGCCAAATTTGGCGTAGGAACATGAATATTTTTATACCTGACGAATCTTACCTTTTGCGGAATTCCCAATTCTACATAATCGTTCGGTGTGTCTTTATAACTATCCGCACGATCAACCAATGTAATCCAATTATTTCCATCTACAGATCCTTCAATCACATATCGATGATACAATCCTGGAATTTTGCCATACAGATCAGACTTATAATCATGGTAATCTAATTGAACAGCAAAAACTTGCTGGGGTTTTAAAAGATCAATCTCCAGCCATTGTTTGTCACCGTTATTCTCGGCTACCCAAAATGTTTTCACATTTTCATCTGTCACATTTTGTGGAACAAATTGATTTAATTGAGAAGAAGCCTTTACAGGTTTCTTATAAGACAAAAGCATCCAGCCTGTAAATGCACCTTCCTTACCGGCAACAGCGGGAGCATAATGGGGATAATCTCCAAAAGCGGTATTTGAATACATCAATCCATCCTGATCAAAGAAAGTTGGATACATACAAATGCGGCGCTCCCAGTTTACGTTTACAGAAACTGCCATGGAAGCAAAATGCCAGTATTGATTCCCCGGCCCAATAACTGTACTTCCGTGCCCGGCGCCATTCATAAATCCACCTGGTTTATAGGAGAATGGATTATTCGGCATATAGTTAAACGGACCTAAAGGCGAATCACTTATATAAGCACCATCTCCGTAAACATTGAATTCTGTACCCGGAGCAGCGTATTGCAAATAATATTTATTATTGTGTTTGGTCATCCACGGACCTTCCATGTATCCACTTAAAACAGTATCCATGTGATTTTCGCCGAAGCGTTCCCAGCCATGTTTATCCATGTGCAGATTAAACAATTCATACGTTTTCTCTGAAGGGCGAAATCTTAAATTTTTATTTAACGTTTTTGCCCGAATAGGATAGGTATTTGAAGATCCCCAATACATATAAGCTTTGCCGTCGTCATCGATAAACAAATCCGGATCCTGAAGATCATTTAATATAGCCGGCACTGCCTTCCAGTCACCTTTTTTCGGATTATCAGTATACAAAATACTCATAGATCCGGATGGGTTTCCGGTTACGTATAAAACTGAATCTTTATAATTATGTGCCGCAGGCGCATTAGAACCTTCAAAATACCATTTCTCGGGTGTTATAAAATCCCATGAATTTAAGTCCGTAGAATGCCAGTAACCCATAGATCGGGTTACGAACATATAATACTCACCTCTAAATTGCACTACGGCCGGATCAGCCCCCGAACGATAGGAAATATCATTGTGGGCGTTGTAAATCATGTAAGTATAATCCAGATTAATAGGATTACAATATGTGCTCATTTGCGAAGTTTGCGCTTGCAGGTTAGCGCAAAACAGACAGCTGAAAAGATTTAAATAAAATAGGTTTAAAGCTTTCTTCTTCATAACTCGTTCTATAATGCGGGACTTTCAAAGCCCAGTTTTATTAGTCCGGTTTTAACTTCAGGCGCAGCCATAAATAATTTCCAAAGTAAACCGGAACGGTAGTTTTCTATCATCACCACTTGCGGGCCCTGATCTATTCCTAAATAACGTTTTGGAAACCAGTTTTCAGTTTCGCTAAAAGCATCGTAAAAACCATATTCTCCCCAAACTTTATCGCCCAGATCTTCATATAAATGCCTGATCACTTTTATCGATTCTTTGGGTGCATATGGAATTGACGAAATAGCGGCGGTTGGTGTAATTACCGAAAGATCCTCGTTTATGCTATGGCCCGCGTAACCGTTCATAGAATAACTGGATGTTAAACCCCATTCATTTTCGCCATAGCCTTTGAAGTGTTTCGGATTTTCCACGCAGTAATCGTGAATTATTAGGGTGTGATTGGTATTGTGTTCCCAATAATCTGCATAACGGTCCTTCAATCCTTT
>JBDTLL010000237.1:0-4070 GCA_039934815.1 Daejeonella sp.
AAACCATCTCCAAGCCCTGACACAGACGCTTCTGAGCCGGATTCAGAATAATATTCAATAAACAATTTAAGCTCGGCATTATACACTTTTGTATAGCGCCGGGCTTTCTGTTCAATATAAGGGAATGATTAGATTTTTAACTTCAGTTAGTTTTCTGTTTATTTTTGCTTTTGCAGCGGATGTAAATGCGCAACCTTTAGTTAAAGATGCGAGGAATGCATTTGCAAAATTTAACAGATCGCACGATAAAAAAGATCTCGAACTGGCAAAAAAGAGTATTGACGATGCTTTTAAAACATCTAAAGATTCCAGTTCTTTTAAGGTTAATTTAAACCGGGCGCTTATCTATTCCGCATTAGCTGTTGCAGATTCAGGAGTAATTAACGATCCGAAAACAGACGCCACTCATAAGGCATTATTTAGTTTACAAAAGTTAAATAATCCCAAAATGATTCCCGATTTTCAGGAGGATATAGATTTCATAAAATCTCAACTTTCTAAAGCATATTTAAATGATATTAATTCCCACTTAGCTTCCAACAATTACGAAGAAGCGGTTACAGCTTTCGAGATGGTTGATTCTTTATCAGGAAATAAAAAGTCTATAAATCACAATATCGCTTTGCTAAACTACAGAATCGGAAATACCGAAACTGCGGTTAGTTACTTTAAAAATCTTGCTGAAAATTCTTCCCAGCCACAGTATTATTTGTTACTTATTAATATTTATGAATCTGCGGGACGGGAAACTGCCGCGATAAATACAGCTGAAAATGCATTAACAAAATTCCCGGAGAACAAAGATCTTTTATTTTATGTAATCAACTTTTACAATGCACAGCGAGATTATAAAAAGGTGTCAGAATTAATTCCCAGGGCTCTAAAATTAGAGGAGTTTGATATAGATCTAAATTATCTGGCCGGATTTTCGTTTGAGAATATCGGTCAATACCAACGGGCTGAAGAATATTACGAAAAAGTTTTAAATTCAGATCCTAATAATTATGATGCTAATTATGCGTTAGGTTTACTTTATTTAAGAATATATGCTTTAGAGGGCAAAAAGGAAAACCTTTTGCATAAATCTAAACAGTATCTTCAGTTTGCGTTGGAAATAGATCCCAATCAAATTAAAACATTACAGTCATTAGCTTTATTATATAGTTATAATGGCGATGAAAACCAGTTAAGAAAAATAAATACTAAGATTAACCAGTTAAAATTAAATTAAAATTGATTATGAAAATTAAATCGTTGGCTTTAGCCTTAATCTTTTCAGGCTCTAGCTTGGTAGTTTTTGCTCAGAAAGGCGAATTATCAAGTGCTAAAAGTAGTTACGAAAAGTATGCCCAGTTACGTGATGCAAACTCTGCCCTGTTGGGTTCACCAAATTTAAAGTCTGCTAAAGAATCTATTGATAAAGTTGTTGTTCATCCAAAAACAATGAATGAGCCTGCAGCGTGGGCGTATAAAGCTCTGATTTACGCTGATATGGCTATTTTAGATTCAGTTTCTTCAACTTCAGATCCGTTATTTACTGAGGCTGTAGCAGCAGCAGAAAAAGCGAAACAACTTGATAAATCTGGTGAGGTTAAAACTGAGCTGGAAAAATTAAACGCTATGTTAGCTCAGTACCATTTAAATAAAGGTGTTAAAGCTTACCAGGCAAATAGTTTTGCGGACGCTTACAAATCATTTGATAGTTCTTTGAATTATCGTCCCGGTGATACCACCATTACGTATTACGCTGGTTTATCTGCAATAAATGCAAAAGATTATAAGTCTGGTATTGCCAAATATGAAGCGTTGACTAAAACTAATTTCTCTGCAAATCCGCAAATATATCTGGATCTTTCCAGACTTTATTCGATGCAGGGTGATACTGTGAAAGCTATTCAAATTGCGTCTGAAGGTTCTAAAAAATACTCTAGCAGTTCTGCTTTGGCTACACAGGAAATAGAGTTAAGCTTGATGTCAGGAAAACAAAATGAGGTTTTAACAAAAATTTCTGATCAGGAATCTAAAGATCCCAAAAACAAGTTGTTGCCATTTTATTTAGGAATCGCTTACAATGCAGCTAACCAAAATGATAAAGCTATAGAAGCTTACAAACGAGCTTTAGCAATTGACCCGGAATATGCAGACGCTAATTTGAATCTGGGTGGATTAGTTTTAAACAACGGAATTGAATTATATAATGCCGCTAATAAATTGCCGCAAAGCAAACAAAAAGAGTATGACGCGATGATTAAAAAGGCGAATACAGAATTTGATAATGCATTTCCATATTTGAAAAAGGCCGCAGAATTAAATCCCGAATCTCGGATTGCTTTAGAAAACTTAAAGACATATTATGTTATTAAGAAGAATCAGGCTAAAGTTGACGAGATTACTCAGAAACTCAAAGCGCTTAAATAACAATTCTTGCTCATAAAAAAGGGTTTGTTTCTAATCGAAACAAACCCTTTTTTTATACAGTAGATTAAGCGCCTTTACGGGATGAATTTAAGCTTTCCATTAATTGATCGTAAAGATCATCACTGCCCGATTTAACAGCTTTCATTTTCTTAATTGTTGGACGCTTGCCTTTTGATTTTGCTTTGATAATTTTCAAAAGTTCACTTGTATATTCATCTTTAAACTGATCTATTTTAAACTCAGATGAATACTGTTTGATTAATGCTAAACCAACGTCTAATTCTTTGGTATTAACCTTTATATCATCTGGTGTTAAAACTTCATCAGACGATCTTATTTCCTGCGCAAAGCGAATTTTTGTAATGGTTATTACTTTGTCCCGGGGATGTATTACGCACAAATTTTCTGAACTTCTTAAAACAAATCGGGCTACGCCGGCTTGTTTTGATTTTTGCAAAGCCTTTAAGAGTAGGGCATAAGCCTTCCTGCCCTGAGCTTCAGGTTCTGCATAGTAGGAAGTTTCATAATAAATGGGATCAATTGCAGCTATGTCGACGAAGTTTTCAATCTCAATGACTTTAGTTTTTTCCGGACTTGCATCATCAAAATCCTGATCTTCTAAAATTACATAGTCATCCTCAATTTGATATCCTTTAACAATTTTATCAAAAGGAACTTCTTTACGGGTGTTTTCGTTAATACGCTGATACTTGATATGTGCATGATCCCGGCTATCAAGCATATCCAAATCTAATTTGCTGCTTTGTATAGCAGAATACAGCTTAACAGGAATATTTACAAGGCCGAAGCCAATTGAACCTTTCCAGATTGAACGCATTGTTTAATATTTACTTTAGAAATTATCTATAATTTAATTCGGTAAATAATTTAACAAGGTAAATTTAAAATGGTTTCTGAGATTGTAGCCAGAAGTTTACTGGGAATTTATTTTTGCCGTTGATACAGCATCTGTTAATTGATTAATGTCAAAAGGTTTTGCCAGGTAAGAATCGGCACCCGCGTCTTTTGCCAGCATTTTAATATCAGTGTTAGCAGAAAAATAAATAACAGGTATATTTTTAAACTCCGGATGTTTTTTAATTGCCCGGGTTGCAACAATTCCGCCCGTATCCGGAATCCAGTTATCCATTAGAATAACATCAGGAGCAACCTCGTCAATGACTTGTAAAATGTCATTACAAGTAGTTCTAGTATGTACTTCTAGTCCTGATTCTTCTAAAATATATTTGCAGATCGATAGGATATCAGAATCATCATCGCAAATAAGTACACGTTTTGGCATATTGTATGTTTGGTTAAAGAAATAGTCGCAGCAAGCATTGTTAAAGTACAAGCGCATCTATTGTATTTAGTTGTAATGACTTGATTCTAAAAGCAGTCATATACATATTTAGTTTTTCCTCCGCAATTGTTATTCCAAAATCGTTGATTTTGAAGCAAAGAAGGCATTTTACACCATTTCTAGAGCTACTCAATCGATTTAAATCTCGTACCATCGTTAAGATTTTAAATAATTGGTTTGAATAGAAGCTTATAATGCACTTTATCTTCGATTTCAAAAACCTTGGTCACCATTAAGTAACATTATCAACGCTATTGACTAATTCGAAGTTTATTACTTCAAACATTTG
>JBDTLL010000238.1:0-4069 GCA_039934815.1 Daejeonella sp.
ACATATACCCAAAAATTAATTTGATAAATTCCATTATTTAAAATATTGGCAAAGTTGATTTCTCTAAGCACTAATTTTTCAGAAATTAAGTTAATTCTACTGCCGTAACTGAGCTTTTCTTCTGTAGTTAGGGTATTATCTACGACCTGCATTCTAATTTCCAGGCCCAGCCGGTGGAGCTGTCCGATTAAAACATCAGATTCTCTCCATTCTTTTAAAGCTCTGGTGAGATACGGAAAATGATAAATCTTTTTTCCGAGCCACAAAAAATCATTGATGTTCTCCGGGCTATTGCCTGCCCTTAATAATACTTGTTTTATGCTATCGCGATTTTGGTTTTTGAATAGCATAACCCGGGCAATGCTATCCTGAATAGGAATGTAAATTTGCCTTTCAAATTTCCGGTAATACTGCGCATCTTCAGAATAAGTGTACATCAGCAAATTCCGGATGGCATTTTTTTGACTGCGTGCATAAAATGATTCTCCGTTTATGTATGCACGGGTAGATGATAATAAATTAATAGTAAAATAGTTTAAAATTATCATGCACACCCATGAAATTATTAGGATGAGAAGTAGCGTAAATACTTTATTGTCAGCAAATGACTTTAAAAATTGTAGAGATCGTTTCAAACTGTGAAAAATTAATCTGTATTGCTATATAAATGCTTTAGGCGGGGCAATTAGAGTAAAATCTAAAAATTAAGAGAGGTAGAGCTGTTAAATATTCAACGGAATTGCCTGTTATAATTTACATTTATTTTTTGATATTCAGTTTATTTTGAAATTCTCCATCGCTTAAGGCCCTTTTAATGGTTGGATTTTTTTAAGAATTACTTACAGAGAATGATGTGTAGATAAATCCAAAGTAAGTGATACCTTTGCAACCTGAAAATCAGTGATCAGCAATTAGATTACCGATTAAAAAATTTAAACTAATTAATGAGTTTACTGGATCAAATAGATGTTAAAAAATTGCCTGAACATGTGGCAATTATAATGGATGGAAATGGCCGATGGGCTAAAGAGAAAGGTAAACTCAGGGTTTTTGGCCATCAAAGCGGAGTTTTAGCTGTACGCGATACTGTTGAAGGCGCTGTTGAAGTGGGAATAAAATTTCTTACTCTTTATGCATTTTCTACAGAAAACTGGAACAGACCAAAGCTTGAAGTTTTTGCTTTAATGGAATTGTTGGTTTCTACAATTAATAAAGAAACTAAAACGTTAATGGATAACGGAGTGAAGTTAAATGCCATAGGTAATTTAAAATCGCTTCCGCAGAAATGTTATATGCAATTGCAGGAAACGATAGCCAAAACGGCAAATAATACCAACTGCACGCTAACGTTGGCATTAAGCTATAGCTCTCGTTGGGAAATAACCAATGCCGCAAAAGAAATTGCAATGCAGGTTGAGCAAGGCCGGTTAAGAGCAAGTGATGTGAGCGAAGAATTAGTTGAAGCGCATTTAAATACAGCAAATATGCCCGATCCTGAATTAATGATTCGTACCAGCGGAGAACACAGAATCAGTAATTTTTTATTATGGCAGCTGGCTTACGCCGAATTATATTTTACTCCTAAATTATGGCCCGATTTCAGGCGGGAAGATCTGTATGAAGCAATACTCGATTACCAAAAACGCGAAAGAAGATTTGGTAAAACCAGTGAGCAAATTCAATAAAACACACAATTAAAAAATTTGAATTTTATTATCCTGATCTGAAAATCATCCATATTAACCTCAATTGAAGTATTTTTTACTTTTAACACTTTTTAACAACTGATTAAGTTATTTTAGCACCGTTAAATCCACAAAATGAACCGTTTTCTATTAATAATATTCTTACTTATTTCGGGTACTTCAGCAATGGCGCAATTCGGCCGGACGAATCCTTCATCCGGTATTAAAAGCGCTGAAACTGATGAATTCAGTTATTTAAATCCTAAAGAATATGTAATTGGAGGAACAACTGTTAGCGGGGCACAATTCCTGGATAAAGATGTGTTAATTACTATTTCTAAATTGACAAAAGGCGAGCGAATAATGGTTCCCGGAGATGCCACTTCAAACGCAATTAAAAATTTATGGGCGCAGGGTCTTTTTGACGATGTGCAATTGAATATTACGGATGTGAGAGAAGATTCAATTTTCTTTGACATTCATGTTGTAGAGCGTCCGCGGTTAACACGTTTTGTTATTACAGGCATCCGCAAAAGCGAAATGGAGGAAATTCAAACCAAATTAGCCGATAAAACTGGTAAGGTTGTGAATGAAAACTTATTAAAAACTACAACCGAGTTTATCAAAAAGAATTTTCATGAAAAGGGCTACTTATTTACTGATGTAAATATTACGCAGGTAAAAGATACTTCAGAGGCCAATAACGTAATTTTAAATGTTGCTGTTGATAAAAATGATAAAGTTAAAGTCAATCAGATCACGTTTGAGGGTAACAAAGACATTAAGGATAAACAACTAAAGAAATATCTTAAAAAGACCAAGGAAAAAGCATTCTATAAAGTTTTTGGTCCGGGTAAATTTTTAATGAGCAAATATGAAGAGGATAAATTAAATCTGGTTTCTAAAGTCCATGAAAAAGGCTACCGCGATGCGGAAATTGTAAGTGATACCATCATTCGCAATGCGGATAATTCTATAGACATTGGCATTAAATTATACGAAGGGCCAAAATATTATTTCGGTAATATCACTTTCGCCGGTAACGCTCAATATCCAACAAGCCTGTTAAATAAAATTTTATCAATTAATAAAGGTGAAGTTTTTAGCGAAGAGAAATTGAATAAGCGTTTAAGTGGTCCAACTGCAAATGGTGAAGATTTAAGTTCATTATACCTTGATGCGGGATATTTAACTTATAATTCAGATCCGGTGCAAACCAAAATTTATAATGATACAATTAATGTAGAGATCCGTATTTACGAAGGTCCGCAATACACTATTAACAAAATCATTTTAAAAGGTAATGAGCTAACAAATGATAAGGTTGTTTTGAGAGAGATTCGTACCAAGCCCGGACAAAAATTCTCTAAAACAGATATCGTACGTAGTACCAGAGAGATTGCTCAATTGGGTAACTTTGACGATCAGAAAACGGATCCAAAACCAATTAATATTAATCCGAATGACGGAACGGTTGATATGGAATACACCGTTGTTGAAAAGCCTTCAGACCAAATTGAGCTTTCAGGTGGTTTTGGTGGCGGCAGAATTGTAGGAACTTTAGGTCTTACATTCAATAACTTTTCTGCACGTAACTTATTTAATTTAAGTGCCTGGAAACCTTTGCCAAAAGGCGATGGTCAGAAATTAAGTATTCGCGGACAAACAAATGGTAAGTTTTATCAGTCTTACAGCTTCTCATTCTCAGAGCCATGGTTAGGCGGTAAAAAGCCAATTTACTTCGGTATCAGCGCATTTACTTCATTACAATCTAATGGTTTAGGTAACAGCAGCCCGGATTTGCAAAAAATCAGGTTGAACGGTATAACCTTCACTTTAGGTCAGCGTTTAAAGTTCCCGGATGATTATTTCCAGGCCAATACATCTTTAAACTTTCAGCAATATAAATTGAATAATTACGGTGGATTTTTGTTCTCTAACGGAACAGCATACAACTTTAACTTAACGCAGGAAATTAGCCGTAACTCTGTTGATGCGCCAATTTATCCAACTTCCGGTACAAACTTAAAGTTGACTTTACAGGCAACTCCGCCATATTCATTACTGAATAACTTAAATTACAAAACTGCTACAGATCAGGATAAATACAGATATACTGAATATTTTAAGACCAAATTTGAATCGCAATGGTTCCAGAGAATTGCCGGTAAAGTTGTTTTAAAAGCACAGGCACAATTTGGTTTCCTCGGAAGTTACAATAGTGCGGTTGGCCAGTCGGCATTTGAGAGATTCAAACTAGGTGGCGATGGTATGCAGGGTTTCGACTTTTTACAGGGTTCTGAAGTTATTGCCATGCGTGGTTATGCTAATAACACGGTTATCCCGATTGGTTCTAATCCAACTGTTGCACAACGTTCTGGTAG
>JBDTLL010000239.1:0-4062 GCA_039934815.1 Daejeonella sp.
GAAGCAGGTTATGAGCAAATCTCCGTTCATATAGTTCGCTTTTCTGAAAATTCTTCGGCTGATTTCGATGAAAATTTAAAGAAGCTTAAATTAACCGGTATTTCAGTTTCAGAAATCAATGAGCATGATGAGCCGATTAATGAGAAGGCAGATCTGATCATCGATGCAATTCTAGGTTCAGGGTTAAATAAACCACTGGCCGGATTTCTTAAAACTTTAGTGCAGAATCTCAACTCTCAACATAATAAAATAGTTTCAATAGATGTTCCTTCCGGCTTTTTTGCTGAGGGTGAAATTGACCCTGAAAATGTTTGTATTCATGCAGATTTGGTTATCACGTTTCAACGGCCAAAACTTAATTTCTTCTTCCCGGAATCCGCGGAGGCGGTAAAGAGATTTAAGGTTGTAAATATTGGTTTGGATGAAGATTATATTCAATCTTTGGAAAGTAACTGGAGGCTGACCGATGATTCGGATATACATCAGATATTAAAGAAAAGACAAAATTTTTCGCATAAAGGAACTTATGGCCACGCGTTAATTGTAGCCGGAAGTGCCGAAACAATGGGTGCGGCCTTGCTCTGCGCTGATGCTTGCCTGCACACAGGCGCTGGATTAACCACGGCATATATTCCAGAAAGTGGTTTAACGGCATTAAATACCTATGTGCCGGAAGTAATGGCTTTTATACGGAATCCGGCGAAGGAAAACTTCAAATTTGAGGATATCAAATACAACGCAATTGGTATTGGGCCGGGCTTGGGAAAAACAATTGACGAAATAAATTTATTGATAGAACTTTTAAACCTCAAAGGCATCAGTTTAGTGTTGGATGCAGATGCATTAAATATTATATCGGAAAATAAAGCCTTAATATTTGACATTTCTGATAATGCGGTTATAACTCCGCACATGAAAGAATTTGACAGGCTGTTTGGAGAAAGCAAATCCTGGTGGCAGCGTTTGGAGGTAGCACGGGAAAAAGCCGCAGAACATCACATTATCATCGTTCTTAAAAATCAATATACGTTTGTTGTTTGCCCTGATAAGAACGTATTTATTAACCCTACCGGCAATCCGGCAATGGCTATTGGAGGAATGGGAGATATTTTAACAGGGATAATCACAGGTTTGCTGGCACAAAACTATAGTCCGCTTGATGCAGCAATTGCAGCTTGCTACATACATGGTTTATGCGGCGATATTGCGCATAAAAAAAGCGGAATGTTTGCCATTCCGCCTCGTTATATTATTTCGAAAATTCCTGAAGTTTTAAATTCGCTGGTTACTAAATAGCACCCATAACCATCATCTGTTCCATTGTTGGATTTACACTGCCGCCTTTTGGTTCTAAAGTAACGGCAAAAGCTTGTGCGTAACTAATTGTTTTCATCTTTTTCATGCCGTCTTCATTATCTTGCTTGTCAAAAACGCCAAGATCAACCGGTTTCCCGTCAACTAAAGCCCAAAGCTGATACTGATGCTGATCATCATTTTCCGGCATTTGCATCATCTTCATGTCAATCATCACTTCGTTCTTAACAGGATTAAATGCAACCATCATGCTTGCTTTAGGCGCATTTTTAGTTCCTGCAAGTTTTACCATTTTCACTTCCGGATTATGTAAAATAGCCAATGCTTCTTTATTCTTATCCAGTTGTTCAGTCATGTAATTTACACGATTGCTAAATTGCTGGTTACTGCTCTGTAAAACGGCGAGTTGCTGATTGCTTTCCTGCAATTTGTTATTTAACACAAATAAGGCCGCTATACTCATGACTAAAAGTGCCAGCGAAGCTGCGAACGCATATTTGTAAAACAGGCTAGAGCCAGATTGAGATATCTCTACAACTTTAGTTTCCTGAACAGTTTCTGTTTTGTTTTGCGGAGAAATTTGGTTCAGTACTTTACTCCTTAATGCATCTGAAGGATTTACAGCATATGTTTTTGCATAATTTTCCAATCCCACCTCAATGCTTGCAATCTCAGATTTAATTTCCGGATGCTTTGCAGACATTTCTTCTACTTCAGCTCTTTCTGCCGGGGTTAAATCTCCCATGACATAAAGTTCTAAAATCCCGCTTTCTATATATTTTGTTATCTCTTCCACTTCTAATTAAAAAATTTCCTCAAAGTAATAATTGCCATGCGCAATCTCGTCTTAACGGTTCCAAGCGGAATCCCTAATTCTTCAGCGGCTTCAACGTGTGTATAGCCTCTGAAATAAACTAAGTCTAAAATACTTTTCTGATCTGGTTTTAATTTATCAACTAAGTCTTTTACGCCCAGCGTGTCGGGATTTATTGCCGTGCTCCTTTGCTCGTCGATGAAATTTACGGTGTTTTCAATATCTTGGTTTTTAGAATTATTCCTGAAATCTTTTGAGCGGATCTTATCTATTGACAGATTTCTAACCAGATTAGCCATCCAGGTAAATAATCTTCCTTTTGCCGGATCAAAAGAATTAAAAGAATTCCAAATTTTCAGAAATGCTTCCTGCAGCAGATCTTCTGCAATTTCTTCATGCTGTACTATGCGGTAAATTATTCCGTATAGAGAAGACGAATACATATCGTATAAAGCTTCCGCCCCAATTTTATCCTTTTGCCTTAAAGCCTGAATCAAATCGGTCTCAGAAAGGGTTATTTTTTTTTTGCTCAATTGGTCTTTGGTAGAAATTTGCATCTATAATTCAAAAAGGTGTTTTTCAGCATGATAAGATGATCTTACGAGAGGACCACTTTCAACATATTTGAAACCCATTTCGAGGCCAATTTGTTTGTATTTTGCGAATTGTTCCGGCGTTATCCAGTCAATAACAGGATGATGCGTACGTGAAGGCTGTAAATACTGACCTAAAGTTAAAATTTGAACGCCCACGTTCAACAGGTCCTGCATTGCTTCCAATACATCTTCTTCAGTTTCGCCTAATCCAAGCATGATACCGGATTTTGTACGCAACCCGGATTCTGCAATACGGCGCAGGCATTCTAAACTACGGTCATATTTTGCCTGTATACGAACTTCGCGTGTTAAACGGCGAACTGTTTCTAAATTATGGGAAACAACTTCCGGACGAACGGCTAAAACGTTTTCCAGATTAGCCCATATTCCTTTAAAATCAGGAATTAATGTTTCCAGAGTAGTTTCCGGGCTTTCTTTGCGGATGGCATTGATAGTTTCGGCCCAGATTGTGGAGCCACCGTCTTTCAAGTCATCCCGATCCACGGAAGTGATAACACAATGCTTAACCTGCATTAATTTTACAGAATTAGCAACGCGGTTGGGCTCATCCAAATCAACAGCTAATGGTCTGCCTGTAGCTACAGCACAAAATGAACAGGAGCGGGTACAAATATTACCCAAAATCATAAAGGTAGCTGTACCTGCGCCCCAGCACTCGCCCATGTTCGGACAATTGCCACTTTCGCAGATGGTATGAAGCTTATGTGTATCTACAAGACTGCGTACATGCGCATATTCTTTTCCTACGGGAAGTTTTACGCGAAGCCAATTGGGCTTACGTTGCATTTGGTTAGCGGGAATAACCGGCAAATCGATCATGTTGCAAAAGTAATTAATTTAGGGAAGATAAAGGATAGTTATGAGATGTGAGATTTTAGATGTGAGATTTTGACATTTCGCTGTATTAAATTATCGCGTTTGACTCAATAATATCCCGAATATTTTTCTTCAATTTGAAACCGAAAAACACTGCAAAAATAGAATGGCTACAATAGAAACTAAATATCTGGGCGATTTAAGAACAGAAGCAACTCATAACTTATCAGGAAATAAAATTATAACTGACGCTCCGCTCGATAATCAAGGGAAGGGTGAAGCGTTTTCGCCGACAGATTTACTTGCGGCATCTTTAGGAAGCTGTATGCTTACCATCATGGGGATTTCTGCCCGCGAGCATAACATTAACATGGAAGGAACAACTTGTTCTATCGCAAAAATCATGTCGGCAGAACCACGCCGTGTGAGTGAAATAAAGATTTCGTTTAATTTCCCTAATGGAGATTTTACCGATAAAGAAAGGGCGATTTTAAAACATTC
>JBDTLL010000240.1:0-4052 GCA_039934815.1 Daejeonella sp.
ATCAACGTATTGTGTGGCATGCCGAGCGTTCTGCCCGGACTCACTTTCAACAATCTCTGCAGATAAACATCTATAATGCCTTTCATGGTCCTGATCTTAGATTCTTTAAATTCGGGCATTATGTAAACGGCATTAGAGCGGTAATGAATTTTACCTTTTGGATCTATAATCACATAAAACGAATAATTAAAATCCCGGTAGGATTTATTGATAATTATATTGTATTCCGGCAATAAATTCTCATCCGTTTTACCCATATTTTTCAGGGCATCGTTATCAATATTCTTTTTCTTAACCGCAATAATTGGACTTTGGCTAATCAACTCTTCAGGTTGCTGCGGAAAAAATATACTGTCCTCATAAGAATTTATTTTTTCGATGCGTTTTTTAACAAAGGCAGAATCATTTTTTCTTGCTTGCTGCAGCAGGTCAGGGAAGGTTTTAAGGTTATGTTTTATGTAATTATCCGCATAAAAAATCATATTGATCGTCGGTATATCATTTGCAATTTCCTTTCCGCGAACTTTCAATAATTGGAAGACCATACTATCCCGGCTTACATGTTTTACCCGCATCCAAACTCTGGCCATATAAATAACCGAATCGTGATCTAAATGCACATGAAAATTATAGCTATGGTTATCCAGCGGATTAAATAAACGAACAGAATCTTTAAAGAGAAATTTCATTTTCCAATTGGGCTCCAGATAAAATCCAGATTCGCTAAATGCGAGCCCGTTCTTAAAACTGCGGCGTACTTCTGTAAATTCAATTCCCTTTACTTTTTCAAACGATGGTTTGGGCTTTAAATATTGCTGTTTTGAATAATCGCATGAGGAAATAAAAAGCGTGAAAAGAATGGAAAAACAGCAGCAGAAAAATCTCATATAATTATAATCACCCAGTGGGGGAATCAAAAATTTAAACTTACAAATTCAGTTTTAATTTTTCTTCCTTACGGGATACTCAGCTTATAACTTCGTAGATGATAATTGGTTTTTCTTTATTCTTTAATGAAGTTTCACCAACAATTTTGCAGTTAAAAGATTGCCTTATTTGTTCGTATGCTGTATTATCGATCAATATTTGTCCGGGTTGTGCTTTTGTTTGCAGCCTTTGGGCGGTGTTTACTACATCGCCGATAACGGTATAATCCAGCCGGCGTAAACTGGCAGAGCCAATGTTGCCTGAAATAACCTCACCGCTTTTGATACCAATAGCCACTTTAGGACTGAATTTGGTATCTGCCGAAAACGCCGGCAATGCTTCAATAACTTTTCGGGCGGCAAGACTCGCCTCAATTGCTCTGTCCAGATGAAATTCTCCCTTAAAAACGGCCATAATCGCATCGCCCATAAACTTATCAACGTGTCCTTTCTGAGCTATAATTTCTTTTACCATTACATCAAAATAACGGTTCAACAATTTAACTACAACATCTGCAGGTTCCTTTTCCGCGAAAGCGGTAAAACTGCAAATATCAAAGAAAACTACGGTTGCCTCTACCGTTTCATTTGAAAGTAAAGTTGCTTCTACATCCTTTTTGTTCATAAAATTGAGCACATTTTCATCTACATACATTCGCAAAATAGAGTTCTCTTTAATTGTCTGCAATGTCTTTTTAAGCTGTACAACATGCTGAATAGTTTTCTCTATTGTTAGTTCCAAATCCTCAAAATTTATGGGCTTGCAGACAAAATCAAATGCTCCCCTGTTCATGGCAGTACGAATATTTTCCATGTCGCCATAGGCAGATACCATAACTGTTTTCACCAGCGAACCTGTTTCATTGAGTCTGCTTAATAAAGTTAAACCATCCACTTCGGGCATATTTATATCGGTGAGAAGGATATTAATATCCGGATTTAATTTCAACACGTTAAGCGCCTCTTTGCCGTTTAAAGCAAAAAAGAATTCATATTTCTTGTCGCGTATCTGCCTTCTGAATTTTTGTTTGATCAAAATTTCCAGATCAGCCTCATCGTCTGCCACTAATATTTTAGACATCACTAGTTAATTTAAGCTTTTTTTTCAAAACGGTAAAATCAATGGGCTTGGTCAGAAAATCATCGGCCCCCAATTCAATGGCCTGATTGTAATTTTCAGCATCACCGTAAGCGGTTATCATCATTACAATTGGCGGCGGCGTATGGTATTTCTGCTTAATATATTTCAATAATTCCAGTCCGCTCATTCCGGGCATATTAATATCCGAAAGGATCAACACGGCTTCATGATCGTGTTTTTTTAAATAATCTAACGCTTCTTCGCCCGAAGAGGCGAAAGCAAATTCGACAATATTGGATCGAATTTCCTTTCTGAAACGCTGCTCAAAAAGCGACTGCATATCTTTTTCATCATCAACGGCTAAAATTTTCATCTTTTTAATTTTTAATAGTGATGAATCTGCCAAAGGCAGAATGCTATAATAGTTGCTCTCTTTTTTAAAAATTGTCCATTCAATTCTGTTGCAGATTACTAATTCAGGCAGGCAAATGAATTATAAATTCTGCGTACTCTCCTTCTTTTGTTTTTACTTTTAAATCTCCTTTATGTGCTTTTACAATTTCGTAGCTCAGCGATAAACCAAGGCCTGTTCCTTCGCCGGTGGGCTTTGTGGTAAAAAATGGCTGATATATTTTATCCAGCACTTTTTTTGGTATTCCTGATCCGTTATCCCGTATACGGATTTCAACTATCTGGGATGATCCGTTCAGGCTGGTTTTACCCGAAGCAATTATCCGTTTGGTACTTACCGAAACCATGGGCGAATAGCCCTTTAGGTTTAAATTTCTTTTTTTATTTACCGAGTAAAAGGCATTGGTTAGCAGATTTAGAATTACACGGCCCATATCCTGAGGAACTACACTAACCTTACCCATATCCTCATCAAAATGTGTTTCCATGGTGGCATTAAAAGATTTGTCTTTAGCTCGTAAACCGTGATAACTCAGGCGTAAATATTCATCTGTAAGGGCGTTTAAATCCGTTGGTTCTTTATGCCCGGAATTACTCCTGGAATGTTGCAGCATGCCTTTTACAATGGCATCCGCTCGTTTTCCATGATGACTAATTTTTAAGAGATTTTCTTTAATGTCTGCGGCAATTTCCATCACCTCGGTTACCGATCCTTTTTTAATTTCTGAGGTCATGTCGTCTATCAGCTCCACACTTACTTCAGAAAAGTTATTCACAAAATTTAAGGGGTTTTGAATTTCATGAGCAATACCTGCGGTTAATTCTCCGAGGGAAGCCATCTTTTCTGACTGGACCAATTGTGTTTGCGTATTGTGCAATTCTTCAATTGTATGTTCGAGTTCTGCTTTCTGTCGGGTTAACTCTGCAGTACGTTCTTTGACTAAAAACTCCAGTTCGGCTTTTTTTTCAGCCATCATTAGGTTATGTTCTTTTTCTTGTTTCTTTCTATGTATTTCTTTGTCGTAATTTTTACGTTGCTTAAACGCGAAATAAAGCATCGCGAAAAGCCAAATAAAGGCTATTGGATAAATATAGTCCAGATAATTATCTATCCGTTTTGAAAAATCTACACCAATTAATTTGCTGATATGTTCTACATAAGAAATAAGTACAAGAGGCAAAATAGCCACCATTACCGTTCGGGTAATATAGAACTCATCTTTAGTAAATGTAAGCCAGAAGAGATAAATAAACAGCGCATCCCAAACCCAGACCGTTACGTAATTTATCTTAAAAATGACCTCAATGGTAAACAGCAAAACAATGGCATAAAGCGCTTTTTTAAATATTGCATCCCATTCCGGAAGAAACTCATACGTTTTAAGAGTTCTTCTAAGGTATCTGATTAGAAAAAAAGCCAGCAATGGCAGGGAATACAATTCAAAAGACATATGCTCTCAATTAAACCTGTATTAATTAATCTGAAAATATATTTAATTAATTTACAGCTTAAATACTAGACTTTCAAGATTTTATAATTGCAATACTAATTTAACCGTTTTAAGCCTTTAGTGCAATTGTAAACTCCGCAAAAACAGTTTAAATATTCTCTGAATCATCCGGCGGAAATGCGC
>JBDTLL010000241.1:0-4038 GCA_039934815.1 Daejeonella sp.
TCGTAAAAGAAATTCTCGATAGACTGGGCGGTAAAATTCAAGTTCAAAAATCAGAACCCGGTGTAGGTACAAGCTTTTTACTGCATATTCCAAATACCCCACCCTCCATCTAAATAATTATTGCTCACAAATAGGATATTCTTATTACTTTCGAGATTGAGAAATATCCTATGAAGAAAAATTTACTATTAATAGCAATATTATTTTGCTGTCTTTCAACTTTTGCTCAGGATTTTCCTTATGGAAAACCGACGTCTGAAGAATTCGAACTCGTAAAATATTTAAAAGATACCAGTGCGAACGCTGTGGTACTCCGCGAATTTGGTGATGCGTATATTCAGGAGTCGAACGGGCATCTGATTTTTAATTATCACGTACGTATTAAAATTTTCAACAGCAAAGCTTTCAACCAAGGTGATGTGCAAATTTTGCTATACAAAGGTTCTTCCCGTGAAGGTGAAATTACTTCAGAAATTAAGGGCTTAACATTTTATTATGATCAGAATAAGAACATGATCACATCAGAGCTAAGCCCAAAGCAAATATTTACAGAAACGGATGCAGGGAAATATCATGACCTGAAAAAATTTGCTATGCCAAACGTTAGCGACGGTTGTATTATTGAATACAAATATTCTATTGAGTCGCCTTTTATCAGAACCTATAGAAATTGGGATTTCCAGACTTCAATACCTAAAATATATAGTGAGTTCAGAGCCTCAATACCGGCAGTTTATGATTATAACGTAAGCTTACGTGGTGCTCATAAACTGTCAAAAAATTCGGGGGAATTAATGAAGGAGTGCTACACTTTTGGGAATGGATCAAAAGCTGATTGTTCCAGGTTAACCTATGCCATGAGTGATATTCCGGCTTTTGTTGAAGAGAAATATATGACCGCTCCCAGCAATTTCAAATCGGCATTGTATTTCAATCTGTCTAAATATATGGATAATATGGGCGTCACTCATAAGTTGGCAATGGAATGGAAAGACGTTGATAAAGATTTAAAAGATGAAGAATATTTTGGTAAGCAGCTTAAGAAGAAAGATTTCTTTAAGGATAAAATGACCGAAGTGACCGCCGGAAAATCAGAACCTGTTGACAAAGCAAAAGCTATTTACAGTTTTTTCCAAAGCTGGTACAATTGGAACGATTACTATGGAAAGTACAGCGATCAGGGAATTAAAAAAGCATTTGAAAGTCATTCCGGAAGTTCTGCTGATATCAATTTATCGCTCATTGCAGCAATGAACTCTGTCGGGTTATCGGCAGAGCCGGTAATACTTTCTACCCGATCAAATGGCGCATTAAATAACCTCTTCCCGGTATTAAGCGATTTTGACTATGTAGTTTGTGGTATAAAAATAAATGATGCTACGTATTTGTTAGATGCCACCGACCCGCTACTTCCCTTTGGATTATTACCCTTACGATGTATAAATGACAAGGGAAGATTGATGAGTTTTGACAAACCATCTTCCTGGTTAGACTTAAAAGCATCCGAAAAAGAGTCCAATTTTGTTGTTTTTAATATGACTATGGACGAACAAGGAAAAACTTCCGGCAAAATGGAAATAGTTTCATCAGGTTATGAAAGTTATAACAAGAGAAAATCGATCAAGGGATTTAATACTATAAATGAATATGTAGAGAACTTAGATGAAAGCCTGGCAAAGGTTAAAATTCTTAATTCAGATATTTCAAATTTAAAAGAACTGGACTTACCCTTAACAGAAACTTTTAATATCGAAATTAATTCGATGAACAACGATCTTGTTCACATCAACCCTTATTTTATGGATTTGATTAAAGAAAATCCATTTAAGTTAAGGGAACGCACCTATCCGGTGGATTTGGGTGCCGGATCGGATAACCGGGTAGTAATGGAATTGACTTTCCCGGATAAGTTTGAACTTGTAGAAATCCCCAAGCCGGTGGCTATTTCATTACCAGATAACGGCGGCCGCCTCCTAAGTCAGGCCACATTGTTACAGAATAAGTTAATTGTAACCTATAAAATGGAGTTAACGAAAGCGATTTATACAAGTCAGGAATACCAATATTTAAAGGAGTTTTTCAATAAGGTAATTCAAACTCAGCAAACTGATTATATTTTTAGAAAAAAAGCATGAAATTGATTTTCACTTTGCTAGCCTTCAGTTTAGTGTGTGGACTGGCTCATGCTCAAAGCAGTTACACGGTTTCGTCTATACCTCAAAATATCTTATCAAGGGCGAGTTCAGTTATTCGTAATTCTGAAACTGTATATGAAGTTAAAGATCTGGATGAAGTTTATTTACGCAAAAAATATGCGGTAACTATTTTAAATTCTGCAGGAATAGATGAAGCTGCGTTATTTTTAAATTATGACAAAACTACTTTTGTAAAATCGGTTAAAGGAACTATCTATAACCAATTTGGAATTATAAGCTCCAAAATTGCCGAGAAAAATTTCCAGGACAGAAGTTCAGTTTCGGATATTTCACTATACGAAGACGACCGCGTAAAATACTATATTCCAAGCTATGTAACCTATCCATTTACAATTGAATACGAATATGAATTAAAAGCAAAACAGAGTCTGTATTTTATGCCGTGGTTGCCCATAAATTCAACCGGAACTTCTCTGGAAAAGGGTTCGCTAACATTTATTTGTCCTTCTGACTTTAACTTAAGACATGAGGAGTTTAATTATCCCGACAAGGTAACAGAGAAAACTGAAGATGGAAAAAAAATCTATACTTGGTCAGTTAACAACATAGCAGCAATCAGATATGAACCTCTAAGTCCTTCGTACGAAGAATATCTCACCACCGTAAAACTAGCGCCTGAAAAATTCGCCTACAAAAATATTAAAGGAAGTTTTTCCAATTGGCAGGATTTGGGAAACTGGACCACGAATACCTTACTGAAAGGCCGGGATGAATTGCCTGAAAGCACGAAAGCCTTTATCATTAATCTTGTTAAAGATATTTCAGATCCAAAAGAAAAGGCCAAAAAAATCTATGAATTTATGCAGGATAAAACACGGTATATCAGCGTGCAGATTGGAATCGGTGGATTTCAACCCTATCCTGCCGCAGATGTTGATCGTTTGGGTTATGGCGACTGTAAAGGCCTGGTAAATTATACACATGCGCTGTTAAAAGTTGCGGGAATTGAATCTTTTTACACCATTGTATACGGTGGAGATTTTAAGCGGGATATTTCCGAGAACTTTACCAGCATGGAGGGCAATCATGTAATTTTATGCCTTCCGTTCAAAAATGAGATCACCTGGCTGGAGTGTACAGATAAAAATATTCCTTTTGGATACCTTGGAGATTTTACAGACGATCGGAATGTAGTTGTTTGCACCAACGAAGGCGGAAAAATAATGCGCACGCCAAAATTCAATTCACAGGAAAACAAGCAAATCAGAACAGCAACATTTAAAATCCTAGAAGACAACTCGATATCGGGAAATGTAAAGACTTCATTTTATGGAACTCAGTTTCAAAATCACCTTTCTTTACTAAATGAATCATTTAAAGAGCAGGTTAAGATCCTTTCCAATTTATATCCATTTCCCAATTTGCAGATCAAAACTATTAATTATAAACAGTTTAAAAGTATAAAACCCGAGGCTGTTGAAGTAATTGATCTTCAATCTTATGGCTATTGCCGAAAAGTTGATAACAAACTGATCATCAGATTAAACAAGCTCAATACCATGAGCACTTTGAAAGAAGTAAGCAACAGGCAAAATCCGGTTAAAATAACCCGTGGATATTATGATGAAGATCTAATTTCTTACGAAATCCCTGCAGGCTATAACTTAAATATGCCCGGGACGAGCAAAACTATCGATACTTTATTTGGTAGGTACGAAATGGAAGTGGAGATAAAAGGAAATATAGTAATCTATAAAAGAAAAATGCATTTAAAGGAAGGAAATTATCCTGCAGAAAAGTATCAGGAAGTGGTTGATTTTTTTCAGGCTATTGCTGATGCAGATAATCTGGAAGTTACATTGTTAAGAATTTAATGGAGTAA
>JBDTLL010000242.1:0-4031 GCA_039934815.1 Daejeonella sp.
ATTGTTGATTTTAATAAGCCAAGCACTAAAAAGCGTCTTTGGATTGTTGATTTAGACAATAATAAACTGTTATTTAATACTTTGGTTGCTCACGGACAAGGAAGTGGAGACGATCTGGCTCAGAACTTTTCTAACCTTGAAAATTCACATCAAAGCAGCCTTGGTTTTTATGTAACCAGCGATATTTATTCTGGCAAACATGGTTTATCTATGAAATTAGATGGAATGGATGCTGGCTTTAACACAAACGCGAAAGATCGTTCGGTAGTTGTTCACGGAGCAGCTTATGTTAGTCAGGATTTCATCAAAACTCATGGCCGTTTAGGCAGAAGTTATGGTTGCCCGGCTTTACCGGTTGAAATGACCAAAACGATCATTGATCATATTAAAGGAAAAACAACTTTATATATCAACGGTCCTGCTAAAACTTACAAGTCAAAATTTGCTGATTTAAATCAGGCTGTGAACAGTTTTATTACTACAGCAAACACAGTTACTGCAAGTTAATAGTAATTTAAAATTCCTTACAGAAGAGAGATTTGTTCATTCAAATCTCTCTTTTGCTTTATATATATTTGCGGGCACATGCAACAACTGGAAGCCTATATACAAAAACACCCTGCACAAACCTTTTATTTCCTGCTTTTACTGGCTCTACCTGTTTTTCTAGTAAACCTTGGTTTATTACCCTTATTTGCTGATGAACCCACGCGTGCCATAGTTGCACTGGAAATGATTCTAAATAAAAATGCCTCTGTACCAACTATCGGCGGCGAATATTATTACAATAAACCGCCGGTTTACAATTGGATATTAGCCGGAATCTATCTAATTACAGGCAACTTTTCTGAATTCTCAACCCGACTTCCGGCGGTAATTCCAATGTTTCTGTTTGTAATAAGCATTTATTTCTGGGTTAGTAAATTTTTAAATGATAAAAAGATTGCCGCTTTAAGCGGGATTTTATTTCTGGTAAACGGACGGATGTTGATTTATGATTCCATGCTCGGGCATATCGATATTTTCTATTCCTGGCTAACGTTCAATTCGTTCATGTTTATTTACCACTTTTACACGCGTAAACAGTGGTTTCTATTATTTTTCGTTTCCTACCTGATAACTGCCATCACCTTTTTGAGTAAAGGAATGCCTTCCATTGTATTTCAGGGATTTACCTTAATTGCACTATTTACCTACACCAAGAACTTTAAAAAATTATTCAGCTGGCAACATATCCTGTGTGGCTTAATGTGTTTGGGAATCATCAGTCTGTATTTCTTAAACTATCAACGTTTTAACCCAAACCTTCAGGAATATTTTAATACCATCTGGGATCAAAGCAGCCGGAGAACAGGTGTAAAAACGGGAATTTTAAAAACGATAACATACATTCTGCAATTTCCGTTCGAACATTTGTTTCACCTCTTTCCTGCAAGTTTGCTGCTGTTATTTTGCCTTAATAAAAAGTTTTTGAAAGGATTATTTAATAACCCGTTTTTGAAATATTGTGCGATCATCTTCTTAGCAAACATTTGGGTGTATTGGCTTTCGCCGGAAACAAGGCCGAGATATTTGATGATGCTTTACCCATTAATATTTATCATCTGGGCACACGCGTTTTATAGCTACCGCGATAATTTAAAGATCAATACTAAAATATTTAAAGTTGTTTTGTTAGTGCTGGCAGTGATAGTAACATTAGCATTGCCGGCCGCTTTTTTCTTTAAGTTGGAAAGTATTATCCCTTACCTGTATTTTAAAGTTTCTTTTCTAATTGTAGCATGCGGTGTCTGTTCTTACTTAATTTACAAGTTCAGATCTGAATATATAATTCCCTTTATCGGACTTTTATTGATGGTTCGGCTGGCTTTTAGCTGGTTTGTCCTTCCGCACAGATTACACAATTTACCGGAGTTATCATATAAAAATGCAGCAATTGAAGTCGGGCAAATCAGCAAAGGGAAACCTTTGTTTTTTTACCGCTACAATCCAGATGTTCTGGCAATTCCATATCATCACCGATTGATATTTTACATGGAAGAAACCCGGATGGAAACTGTTAAATTCACTACAGACGATACGTTGCCCGGTTATTATTTTACCTTTGACAGGGATTTAAATAATCCGGAAGCTGTTTTAGTAAAGACGTATCGGGATAACCTTAAACTGTTTAGAATAAAATGAGAGAACTCTCTGTGGTGGTTACCGTTTTAAATGAACGGGAAAATATTCAACCGTTATTAACTGATATCCGGAATGCGCTCACAGATATCGATTACGAAGTCGTTTTTGTTGACGACGGATCTAACGACGGAACACAAAAGGAGATCAAAAAATTTGCTGACGATCGTGTTACGCTTATAGAACTTCGCAAAAACTACGGTCAAAGTACAGCAATGACTGCAGGCATTGATTATTCTACCGGCAATTACATCGCATTATTAGACGGCGATCTTCAAAATGATCCAACCGATATCCCTTTTATGCTTCAAAAACTAAAAGACGAAGATTGGGATGTTGTAGCCGGAAACAGAAAAAACCGCAAAGACGGAATGTTCCTGAGAAAAATTCCTTCAACAATTGCCAACTCACTAATTCGCAAAATGACAGGAGTTTATATCCGCGATTACGGTTGTACACTTAAAATATTTAAGCGTGAAATTGCCGAAGATCTTGGAATTTACGGCGAATTGCATCGTTTTATTCCTGTTTTAGCCAAATTGCAGGGAGCAAGCATCACGCAAGTAGATGTAAAACACCATGCACGCCGCTTCGGTAATTCAAAATACGGACTTAACCGAACTTTTAAAGTTATGTCCGATTTGATTTTGATGGTATTTTTCAGAAAATACATTCAAAAACCCATGCATCTTTTCGGCACAATGGGATTTATTTCGCTGGGTTTGGGAATAATTATTAACGCCTATTTACTTACTTTAAAAATATTAGGTCATGATATTTGGGGAAAACCCCTATTAATTTTAGGACTTATATTTTTACTGGGTGGAATTCAATTAATAACTTTTGGAATTTTAGCCGAGATAAATGTGAGAACTTATTTCGAGGGTACTAACAGAAAAACTTACCAGGTTAGACGTATTTTTAATGGACAAACAGAAACTCTGGAGCGCAACTAAGCTCTTTTTAAAGATTGCAATAAGCGGATTATCTTTATACCTGGTTTTTAAAAAAGTTGAGATCGGCGATTTAAAGGAAGCTTTTTATAACGCAAATCCTTTATTTCTGTTTATTGCATTTATCTGTTTTGCAGTTTCTCAGTTAATATCATCATCCCGGTTAAATAACTTTTTTAAAGGAATAGGTTTACATATTACGGAGATCTACAACTTTAAAATTTACCTTTTGGGGATGTTTTACAACCTGTTTTTGCCCGGAGGAATTGGCGGCGATGGTTATAAAATATATCTGCTCCGCAAAAAAATGGATATTAAAGGACGCAAACTTTTTCAGGCCATTTTCTTCGACCGCCTTTCCGGACTTTGGGCTCTTGGACTTATTGTTTCGAGTCTTGTAATATTTATCCCTAAACTCGGAATTCCCAATTATATCCCAATAATTGTAGTCGCCATTGGTACAGTAATCTATTATTTTGTAATGCGCAAATTCTTTAGAGACTACAGCCATCACTTTGTAATAACCCACGTAAAGGCCATACTCGTACAATCAATGCAGGTTATTGCCGTAATTTTTTTGCTATACGCATTAAATTTCGGCGGGAAATTTTCGCCTTACCTTTTCATGTTCCTCGTTTCTTCATTGGTTGCTATTTTCCCATTTACAGTTGGCGGACTTGGAGCCCGCGAAATTGTGTTTGTGTACGGCGCAGAAATGTTCGGAATCGACCAGCACATTGCGGTTCTTATCAGTTTGATGTTCTACTGTATATCTGCTTTACTCTCCTTTTCGGGAATTTATTTCGTGTTCAATCCGCAGCAGCTGGAAGAAAAAAAGACAGAAACAATCTGATTTATTTTTAAATAATCTGTATCATTGGCTTTATCAGGATGATA
>JBDTLL010000243.1:0-3975 GCA_039934815.1 Daejeonella sp.
ATTGAACTAGGACAAAGCCTGATCAGACTTCACAACAGTTAACTCTCCTCTCAGATTCTGCTCCAGCAAAGTCTTAATTTCCTTTGTTTTTAAATCAGATCCCAACAAATACATTAATTTGGTTACGGCAGCTTCAAACGTCATATCAAAACCACTTATTACGCCCATATCTTTTAATTGTTTACTGGTTTCATACCTGCCCAATTCCACAGAACCTACTTTGCATTGAGAAATATTCAGGATGATAATTCCTCGTCCAATAGCATCCCGCAAAAGTTCTAAAAACCATGGTTTGGTTGTAGTATTTCCAGATCCAAAAGTTTCCAGAATAACCGCTTTACAGTCAGCACCCAGAGCCGCTTCAACCACTTGCTTACCTATTCCGGGATAGACTTTTAAAATTCCTATTCTGCTTTCCAGCGATTTGTGAGCAATTAATTTTTCACCTTTCACCTTGCGGATATTCTTTGGCTGAAATTTTAAATAAACACCTGCTTCGGCAAGCAACGGATAATTTGGAGATCTAAACGCATCAAAATTGCTGGAGTTATATTTAAATGTTCGGTTACCACGATAGAGGTGATAATCAAAATAAATACATACTTCGGGCACCAAAGATTGTCCGTCTTTTTTTGTTGCAGCAATCTCTAAAGCCGTGATCAGATTCTCCTTTGCATCCGTCCTGATCTCATTAATTGGTAACTGAGAACCTGTTAAAACTACCGGCTTTGATAAATTTTCAAGCATGAAACTTAAAGCTGATGCCGTGTAAGACATCGTATCAGATCCATGAAGAATTACAAAACCGTCAAACTGATCATAATTCTTCTCAATCAGCTCTGCCAATCCAATCCAAATCTCCGCATCCATATTCGAAGAATCAATTAGCGGATCGAATGAGTGAATTGTTAAATTATAATTTAGCCGCTTTAACTCGGGAACATTTTCTGTGATCTGTTCAAAATTGAATGGCATTAAAGCCCCTGTTTGGGGGTCTGTTATCATGCCGATTGTTCCGCCGGTATAGATTACGAGGATATTGATCATGGATGGATTTTATGCTAAGGTTGCAATTGAAAGATTCAAATCAAATACCGAAAACTTTTTTTGAATTAGCGGTTGTAATCGCTGCAACTTCTTCCAGAGATACGTGTTTTATATCTGCAAGTTTTTGAGCCACATAGGTTAAATAACTGCTTTCATTAGGCTTGCCGCGAAAAGGCACAGGTGTTAAATATGGAGAATCAGTCTCCAGAACAATATTTTCGAGATCAATCTCTGCAATAACTTTATCCAGACCTGAATTTTTATAGGTTAGAACGCCGCCAATTCCCAGGTAAAAACCCAGTTCGATGATATATCTGGCCTGCTCTAAATTTCCTGTAAAGCAATGGAAAATTCCTCTCAATTTATCGCCCCGCTCTTCTTCCAGAATTTCAAAAATCTCGTCAAAAGCCTCACGACAGTGAATAACGATGGGCAAATTCATTTCTTTTGCCCATTTAATTTGTGTTCTAAAAGCTTGTTGCTGAATTTCTAACGTAGTTTTATCCCAATAAAGATCTATCCCGATCTCGCCAACCGCGTAAAACTTATTTTTTTGCATGCTTTGATAGATCGCATTCAATTCATCTGTATAAACAGCAACTTCATCATCAGCAACCGGCTTTACATCGCATGGATGCAAACCAAGCATTGGATAACAATTTTCGGGATATTTGGCCGATAACTCATAAAGCAACGGCACGGTAGAAGCGTTTACATTGGGCAGAAACAACCTGCTAATTGATTGGTCCGAACATCGCTGCATCAGATCATTCAGTTTTTCAGCATCCTTTTCGTAATACAAATGTGTGTGCGTATCTGTCAGAATCATTTGGCAAAACTAAACAAAAAAGCCTTTCAGGTTTAACTGAAAGGCTTCAACAAAAATTTATTTTTTAAAATATTATTTTACCGGTGCCGGAGGTGCTGGAGTTGCAGAACCACCTTTTGCAGGAATAATGTCTACCATCTCCAGTTCAAAAATCAATGGAGTAAAAGGAGGGATTCCCTGACTTCCCATTTCGCCATAAGCTAAATTAGACGGAATAATAGCGGTTGCTTTACTTCCTTTAGTTAACAACATTAAACTTTCCTCAAATCCCGGAATAGATCCGTTCATGCCAACCGGCATTTTCAACGGCTCGTATGGACGCTGTGCATTGAAAGTTCCTGCTTTTTTAGCTACTTCCTCATAACTGGTATCAAATACTTTTCCGCTTAAGAATTTTCCTGTATAGTTAACCATAACTGTATCGCCTGCATTTGGCTTTGGTCCGGTTCCTTCTTTAGTAATTACATAGTTTAAACCAGAAGCAGTAACTGTAGGTTTTAGATTTTCTTTAGAGATATAAGCATTAAATTTTGCTGCTTCACCACTCTTTGCTTTTTCCTGCTCACCTTTTAAGTAAGTGTCGATCTGTGCACGGAAAGTGCTGTCAGCTAATTTTCCTTTCGGGATAACTTTATCCACTTTCAACACATATAAAAGATACTTCCCTTTGGTATTAGCCGGTTTTGGACGACCCATTTTAGCTACCATAGAATCGATATTGATTTTGAAAGTAGCACTATCGCCTTCACTTAACATCCCTAAAGCCGCAAAAAGATCACCTGTAAACAATGATTTTTCTTTTACTAATAAGGAAGGACGATCATAATCATAAGAACTGTATAAAACCGAATCTTCTTCTGTTTTTTCGATGGCATTAAACGCTACAAAGTCACCTTCTTTAATGGTTTCTCCACTTTTATCTTCGTGGATCTTGTACATCATATCCCCTTCACCTTTTTTAAATTGCTGGCAGCTGCTTAAACCCATAACTGCAACCCCTAAAATGACTACGATTTTTTTCATTTGTTATTTAAATTTAATTGCCACCATGTAAATGGCCCTTGTTCTGTTTATTTTAAAGTTTAGTTTTCTGTATTTTATTTGCGGGCGAAATATCCGATTTTTTTTGTCTATCCCGCAATCTTAAATTTTATTGTATCAACAGCGCTTTGTATTCAGGCAAAATTGCTTTGAATTTTTTAATCACATCCTCTAATTTTTCATCAGAAAATCCTCCCGCAGCATTTCTGTGACCACCGCCGTTAAAATATTTTTTACAAATTTCGTTGGCCGGAAAATCTCCGGTCGATCTCAATGAAAGTTTCACCCGGTCTTGCCGCTCGATAATTAAGGCTGCCAATCGAATTCCATTAATAGATAAAGCATAATTCACAATTCCTTCTGTGTCTCCGGTTGTGATTTCATACTCCTTTAAATCTTCTTTTGTTACGGTAATTAATGCCGAATTGTATTCATTAAATACTTCTAACCTGTTTATTAAACAATGTCCCAAAAACCTCAAGCGATTTTCTGAGAAATTATCGTAAACTAATTGGTGAATCCTGGAATTTTCCGCTCCGCAATTGATCAGATCTGCAACAATATGGTGCACTTCTGCGGTAGTTGTAGGAAAACGGAAAGAACCCGAATCGGTCATAATGCCCGTATATAAACAAGTGGCTACATCTTTATTAATCAGATGACGCTCATCCATAATGTTTACAATGAAATCATAAACCAATTGCGCCGTTGCACAAGCGTTTATACTCCAGTGACGATAATCATCAAAACCTTCCGGCTCGAGATGATGATCAATCATAACCTTTAAGCCTGATGCTTCGCGAACATAATTGCCTAATTCATTAATCCGCGAAAGCGCATTAAAATCAAGACAGAAGATTAGTTCTGCTTTTTCAACCAGCGCCTGAGATTCTTCCGGCTTTTCGGTGTAAATAACCACATCCGGATTATTGGGCAACCATTGTAAAAACGTTGGATAATCTGTTGGTGCCACCACGCGAACATGATGACCTTTCTGAATCAGATAATTATACAAACCCAATGAAGAACCCATTGCATCGCCATCCGGCTTATGATGT
>JBDTLL010000244.1:0-3917 GCA_039934815.1 Daejeonella sp.
CTTGCCGTTTCATTCATCTCCACCATAAAAGTAGATTCGCCGGATGTTATATTATCTGAAGCTCCAACCCTGGTAAAAATCTTATCGACTAAACCAATGTGCGCCTCTTTTGCCGGAACAAAACACCCCATTTGCGCCATCAGCACAATTAATCCTGTTTGTCGCAGCAAAGCAGATTTACCCGCCATATTTGGCCCGGTAATAATGATAATTTGTTGAGAATCGCTATCCAGATAAACATCATTACAAATATATTCTTCGCCCGGAGGCAATGTTTTTTCAATCACCGGATGCCTTCCGCCTTTTATATCAACAATATTTCCCTGATTAATTTCTGGTTTTACATAGTAATTTTTGATAGCCAAATTGGCAAAATTTAACAACACATCCAGTCGGGCAACCATTTGTGCGTTTAACTGAATTGGTTTGATAAACTCGCTTAAAGCGAAAACCAACTCGTTATATAGTCGTGTTTCAAGTGCCAGAATTTTTTCTTCAGCACCTAAAATCTGCTCTTCATATTCTTTAAGTTCTGGTGTGATGTAGCGTTCGGCGTTTACCAGGGTTTGCTTTCTTAACCAGTCTGCGGGAACTTTATCTTTATGCGTATGCGTTACTTCAAGATAATAGCCAAACACGTTGTTAAAGGCAATTTTCAGAGATGGAATACCTGTAATTTCCGCCTCACGCTTTTGCATTTCCAGCAAGTACCCTTTTCCGCCAAAGGCGATCTTACGTAAGCGATCCAGTTCTTCATCAATTCCCTCAGCAATTACACCGCCTTTAACTATTAAAACCGGCGGATCACTTTGCAAATATTTTTCAATTTTTTCCCTGATGGTCACGCAATGATTGATCTGCTCACCGATCAATTTCAACGATGGATTTTCAGAATTTTCGCAAATCGTTTTCATCGCGGAAGCGGCATTTAACGCTCTTTTAAGCTGTACAACTTCCCGGGGATTTGCTTTTAATAAACCTATTTTGGAGATCAGTCTTTCCAGATCGCCAATCTGCTTGATTTCTGCGATCAGGTTTTCACGGATTTCCGGATTGTTTATGAAAAATTCAACCACATTTAAGCGTTCCTGAATTTTTTTCTCCTCTTTTAAAGGCATAATTAACCATCGACGAATTAACCTGGCTCCCATTGGCGAACAGGTTTGGTCCAACACATCCACCAAAGAAACCGCGTTTTCATTGGCAGAGCCAATCAATTCCAGATTGCGGATAGTAAACCGATCAAGCCACATAAATCCTTCTTCTTCAATCCTAGCGACAGAAGAAATATGCTGCAAATTGCGATGCTCGGTTTCATTCAAATAATGCAGAGCAACTCCGGCAGCAACAACCGCCAGCGACAAGCGCTCAATGCCATAACCTTTTAAAGATTTAACATCAAAATGCTTTAGAATTGTTTCCTGAGCATAATCTCCGCTATAAATCCAGTCATCCAGTTCATAAGTATAAAAGCGGTCGCCAAAAGTTTCTATAAAATCGCGGCGACGGCTCTTCTGGAATACAACTTCGCTGGGCTTGAAACTTTGTAAAAGCTTATCAAGATATTCGGCATTTCCCTGCGCAACCAAAAATTCTCCGGTGGAAATATCCAGAAAGGAGATTCCCATAGAATTCTTATCGAAATAGACTGAGGCTAAATAATTATTCGTCTTTTGCTGAATAATATTATCACTGTATGAAACTCCGGGAGTAATCAATTCAGTTACACCACGCTTTACAATGGTTTTGGTTGTTTTTGGATCTTCAAGCTGATCACAAATTGCAACCCGCTGTCCGGCACGAACCAATTTTGGCAAATAAGTTTCGAGCGAGTGGTGTGGAAACCCGGCAAGTTCAACGGGTTCTCCGTTATTGCTTCCCCGCTTTGTTAACACGATTCCCAAAATTCCCGCTGCTTTTACTGCATCGCTGCCAAAGGTTTCGTAAAAGTCTCCCACTCTAAAAAGCAACAAAGCACCCGGATATTTGGCCTTTATTGTATTGTACTGTAACATTAACGGGGTTTCTTTATTGTTGCTCTTTGCCAAAATATCTTATTCTAATTGGGTAAAGTTAATGGATTGAAAGTTTTTTGTGAGCTGTGTGGAAAAATGCTTTACAAAAGCTTGATTTTCTTTGGTCTAATCCAAAGTCTTCAGTCAACAAACTCGTAAATGTTAAAAAATGTCAAATATTTTTTTTAATACGAAACTATTCGTACAATTGTATTACGAAACAATTCGTATTACAATTTATGAAAGTAAAGCCAACCAATAGCGAGCTCGAAATTCTTCAGATTTTATGGAGAAAAGGCGATTCAACCGTTCGGGAAGTAAACGAAGAATTATCAGCGGAAAAAAAGATCGAAGTTGGATATACAACTACGTTGAAGCTGATGCAGATCATGACGGAAAAAGGCTTGGTAAATAGAGACACGAGCAGCCGAACACATATTTACAGCGCAGCTTTTACACATGAAAATACCAGCAAAGGAATTTTAGATAGCATGATAGAAACCGTTTTTAACGGTTCCGCCGCACAACTTGTTATGCAGGCCTTAAGCACAAAAAAATCGTCGAAAGAAGAAATTGAGATGATTAAAAAATATCTGGATCAATTGGATAAAAAGTAAAAATCATGAATTTCAGCGCACTTTTTTCGGCTATATCAGATTCCATTATCATTTCTATGGTTTATGGCTTAACACTCTATTTCCTATTAAAATTCTCCTTTAATTTTGCCAAACAAATTAATCCCGAATGGAAATACCGCATATTTTATGGCTTAATGGTTCTCATATTCTTAAGCTTTTTAATTTCTGTGGTTCGCTTATATATTGTTAATCAATATATTCCTGATCATATTATTTATTTCAGGCTAACGGATCTGGAAAAAAGTTCAGCCACTTTTGATTTCCGCGGATTAATTAAAAATAATTCGCTTTGGATAGGTACAATTTACCTTGCCGGGATTTTGATACAATCAATTTTTCTTGCTTCCGGATTATTGAAGATCAGGAATTTAAAAAATCAGCAAAAAACAGATCTGAATATTTTTTGGGATGAACGATTAGTCGCTTTAAAACAAAAATTGGAATTAGGCAAAAGCGTGATGTTATTCTTCAGCAAAACTATCCTGGTTCCGCTAACCGTAGGTTTTGTAAAACCGGTCATTTTATTTCCTGCAGCAATGCTAAACCATTTAAGTATTGAAGAAGTAGAATCTATTTTATTGCATGAATTAGCACACATAAAACGCAATGATTACGGCCTGAATCTTTTCCAACGTATCATGGAAATCATCCTGTTTTTTAATCCGGCTGCGTGGCTCCTTGCAAAAGATATTAAACGTGAAAGGGAGTTTTGTTGCGATGATCTGGTAATTGGTAAAAATATCAATCCCAGAATTTATGCCTCCGCATTGGCTAGTCTGGCTAGCAATCGGGAAAATATTTCACTGGCTTTATCCGCAAACGGTACAGGCAATTATCCATTATTAAATCGAATCCAAAGAATCACAACTATGAAATCATTAAACAATCCAAAACAGCAAGTACTTACCACCCTCGGTATTTTAGCCATCGGTTTATCCCTGGCCTGGGCAATTCCATCAGACACATCGGGTGTAAAAATCAATATCGGGCAGGATACACTGTTAAAAGCACCACCAGCACCCGAAGCGATTATGCCTGTCCCGCCGTTAGCGCCTCCACCTCCACCGGAATTTAAAAAATTAAATAAAAAATCAGCACCTCAACTATCGGCTCCACCCGCTCCGGCAACACCAGGTTTTATTATGATGCCGTCGCCACCGACGCCGCCGGCAATGGATACCACCGAATTAAAAAACCGGATGAGTACGGCAGAATGGAAAAAGCAAATGGAAGCAATGAAGTTGAACGCCGAGGAAATGAAAAA
>JBDTLL010000245.1:0-3913 GCA_039934815.1 Daejeonella sp.
GGAAAGAAAATAACCTTTCTGGGCTGGGCCTTTAAAAAAGACACCAATGATACCCGGGAATCTGCCGCCATTTATGTTGCAGATGCTTTACTGAATGAATTAGCAGAAATTAAAGTTTACGATCCGAAAGTAAAGGAAGATCAGATATTTTCTGATCTAAATTATCTGCAAACCAGAACGAAGGATGAAAATTCAAAACTTCTTTCTGTACTAAACGACCCTTATGAAGCCTGCAAAGATTCTCACGCCATAGCGGTTTTAACAGAATGGGATGAGTTTAAGGATTATGACTGGCAACGCATTTATGACAGCATGCTGAAACCTGCCAAAGTTTTTGACGGACGGAATATTCTCGACAGAAAAAAGCTGGAAAATATTGGTTTTAAAGTTACCGGGATAGGCGTATAAAATAATTATCGTTCAATATTAAATCATCAGAGCCGGATTTTTAATTAATTTAAATTAAGTCCGGCTTTTCTATTACCCTCAAAAGCAAGGCCTTATTCAACTAACCTGATCATGTATAAAATCACTTTCATCCTGGGTTTATTTTTGTTTGCACTGAAACCATTAATGGCTCAGCAAAAAACAGTCCCTCTTCATAACGAAAGCTCGAGGATAATTGAATCTGAGATGATTCGGAAAAACGAGGTCTTACATAGCTCAATTAAGCCGTTTCTGGAAAGTGAAATTGACACCATATTGAATCTGGATTCTTTAAACAGAGATTATTATCATGAAAATAATGATCCGGGAAAAAGTTGGTTGCACAGAAAGATCTTTCAGGAACATTTGCTTCAGTATTCTGATAAAGATGTAAGCTTATCAGCTGATCTGTTATTTGATTTTTCCTACGGAAAAGAATTTGGCTTTGGTTCTGTTTTTAATAATTCCCGGGGAGTTCAGATACAGGGAGATCTGGGAAAGAAGTTTTCATTTTATAGTTCATTCTATGAGAACCTTTCAAAACTTCCGTCGTACGTTGATAAATATGTAAGATTGAGAAGAGTGGTTCCCGGTCAGGGCTTCGCCAGATTTGACGGCAAAAATATAGATTATTCAATTCCGTACGGATATATCAGTTATACCCCTAATTCCTTTTTCAACTTTCAGTTTGGACAGGGAAAGAACTTTTTCGGAGATGGTTACCGCTCACTTATTCTTTCGGACTATGCATACAGTTACCCCTTTTTTAAAATCAGCAGTCGGTTCTGGAAGATAAAATATGTTAATCTCTGGACTCAGTACAGAGATATAAGTGCCGGATTCAAGGGGCCAACCTATCCTAAGAAATATGCTGCTTACCAATATCTTTCTTACGCTGTTAACAAAAAGCTGAACATCAGTCTATTTCAGACGCTCATCTGGGCACCGGATACTACCGGAAATTCATCGTTTCAGCTTGAATATCTAAATCCCGTTATCTATATGAATTCTATGAATTTTAATAACGGTTCGCCCGCAAATTCAATCATGGGGTTGAATGTTCGTTACAATCTGCTAAAGCAATACAGCCTGTACGGACAGTTTATTTTGGACGACTTTAATTTTAGTGCTTTGAAAATAGCACCCGGATTTTTCCAACAGAAATATGGATTTCAGTTGGGCATTAAGGCGTACGAACCACTCGGCATAAAAAATTTATTTGTCCAAACGGAGTTAAACAAAGTTAGGCCCTATGTTTACGGCCACCGCACGCTTAAGATAAATAATGCCCACTTTAACGAAGCCCTTGCTCACCCCCTGGGTGCTAACTTTACGGAAGGAATTTTAAATAGTTCGTATAAGTTTAACCGTATTGTTCTTGACCTCCGTATGATCTATGCCCAATATGGGGCAGATTCAAATGGTTCACATTATGGCAAAAATATATTTCTATCCGACTATGATGCTCCGAATGGTCAGGCATCATACGGCAACTATACCGGCCAGGGAATAAAAACAAACCTTTATTATGCTCAACCAGGCATTTCGTATTTGTTAAATCCTTCAAATAATTTAAAAATTGAATTAGGATATCGTTTCCGCAAAGAACATTCTGCCTTGGTTAATGATTTAAGCAGAACCATTTATTTCGGAATTAAGACTGACTTAAGCAATAAGAACTACGATTTCTAAACTTAGGTTTAGATCATAATATTGGGTTAACGCATTGCAATTAAGACTTCAGGGAGATAGGTATTAATACGCTTTTTGTTCTCCTTTGATCGTGTTCCAGACGGTAAGGAAAATGATTTTGATGTCAAACACCAGTGACCAGTTCTCCAGATACCAGACATCATGTTCTACACGTGCCTGCATTTCTCCCGGGTTCCGTGTTTCACCTCGGTGTCCGTTTACCTGTGCCCAACCCGTAATGCCTGCTTTCAAAAGATGCCTTACCAAGTATTTATCAATCATCTTTGAATATTCTTCTGTGTGTTTAATCATATGCGGACGTGGACCCACAACAGACATCTCACCCAGAAATACGTTTATAAACTGAGGGAATTCATCAAGGCTAGATTTTCTAAGAAATTTACCTACACGCGTTAAACGTGAATCATTCTTACGGGCCTGAAGAGAATTAGCGTCGTTATTAACCTGCATACTTCTGAATTTGATGCATTTAAAGGGAACTTTATTTCTGCCAGTACGAAGCTGTGTAAAAAATACAGGGCCTTTGGATTCGAGCTTTATTAAAATGGCTATAATCGGGAATAACCAGGAACATATAAATATTAAAACCAGACCGCTAAATATTGTATCGAATGCACGTTTAACAAGCCTCCAGTGAAATTCCTCTAAAGGCTCTCTGCGAAGCGTAATCATCGGCAGTCCTTCAAACATGCCGATCCCGTATTTTGAAGAAAAGTAATGGAAGTAATCCGGTATGATACGCAATCTTACCGTGTCCTGCTGGGCCGCCTGTACTATAGTTTTAAGCCCTTCTGAGGCCCCATTGGGTAATGCCACAACCACTTCGTCGATATCATTGTATTCAGTGAGAACAGATTCTATATCCTGTATTTTGCCAAGATATTGTCCGTTTAAAGACGGCTTATGGGTATCGTCCAAAAAACCGACTATCTGATATCCCAGATGCGGATTAGAATTTAATAATTTCTTGAAGTTCATCCCCACATTGCCGGCACCTACGATCAGTACTCTTCGTTTTACAGATCTTATATTGATAAAATAAACGATAATCTTTTTATAGAATATTTTCTGCAAAGGAAGCAGCACGCAGAGCAACAGCAAGTAAACCCCTACGAATCTTCTGCTATACTCGGTATTCTTAACAACAAAAAGAAACATGGTTAATATTACAGCCTGAAAAAGTATGTTTTTACCGATTTTAAAGAAATCATGAATTAAACCCCGGCGGGATGCTTCATCGTACAGATTATAAGTTTTAGACGTAAAAAACCATCCGGTAACTAAATATAACCAGAGGATAAAATCTAAAAAAGCGAATGGATTATGGTGTTCGAGTTTAAAAAGGGTTACCGTTAAGAAAAAACAGATACTTACTACAAAAAGATCAGCCCAGAGAATAACAGTATTGATCCGACTATGGAATGAGGGCATAATTATTTAATAAATTATATTGTTAAGAAACAGATAAAGATTTTTCTCTGAACGGCAAAAATATAAAAATCTTTTAAACCCCAAAGAATTTAAACGTTTACGACCTGTTTATCAGAAGGTTGTAATTATTAACAATTTTCGAATCAGTTAAAAAGGGACGCGAAAATTTTCCTTATACGTTTATAAATTAACAAGATGAGATTTAAAAATCCTGATAGATATTTCTAAGTGAGCTACGAAGACCAAAAGTAATCCAATTGGTATTACTGATTCCAAGGCTATTGCTCTCTTTGCGATGGACTGCCCCTGCCTCTACTCTAAGATTGATTTTAGGATTAATCAG
>JBDTLL010000246.1:0-3911 GCA_039934815.1 Daejeonella sp.
GTACTCAACATTTTCATTGTAATTTTTCTGATTACAATAGTTTTATTTGCATGTCATAAAAGGGAGGAAATACTTCCTCTAACAATCCAGGAGTTGATTGCAACCAATCAAAATAATTGTTCCTGCAATCCTTATATAAATCAATATAATTGGAAAAATGCTACGGTTTACGTGGCTTCATGTGGCGGGCCGGCCTGCGATTGTACAATTTCATTCTATGACGAGAAAGGAAATGCTTTTCAATTAAAAAATGGGTACAGCTATTCAGATTTTCAGAAGGATGCCAATCTTGTTAAATCTGTCTGGTCCTGTAAATAATTAAGTAATTCCTTTTTCGAGATTGTAGCTTTACAACGTTACAAAGCGAATATCTTAGTGTTCCACACTTCTAAAGTGTGGGACACTTTGCCTACAGAGATATGATCTAATGCGCATACGCCAGGAATCCGTTTGCTGTTGACTTTTGTTGTTTTGCTTGCAGGAAAATTTGCAAAATTCGTATCGAATAAAAACCTCAGTATTGCTCGCATTCTACAAGCGAATCGTAAATTTTGACAGAAATTTTTAAAATTTTTACCGTTTACTCATTAATACCTACCGTTCACCCTTTTTATTCGCTCAAACCAAAACTAATTTTCATATTTAAACGATTAATTTTTTAAACCTGACGTTAATAAACTAATTTATATGGTGCATAATACACCGGGAACAATTGAACAGCAGAAAATCATATAGTCTTTTGAAAGGCCTCCGCGGCTTTAAATCTCGCTTTATTTATTTCTTTTCCGGAATATCAACTTATTTAATAGTACTAAGATTATTTGATGTAGACATTGATAACCTTTCGGAGGTATTGAAAATAATAGTCAAAAGTGTGGGAATTTCTTTTTTAATATCTACAAGCTTAAGTCTTGTGGTTAGTGTGCTATTAAATTTAATACGTCTAAAAAAGTAAAAAGACATCATTTAAAATATGCTGTTAGAATTTTAAAATAAAAGGTAAGAATGTTTATTAAACCATTTTCTTTTACCGGCAGAATTGGGAGACGTGAGTATTGCCTTTCTGTGTTAATATGTATAATTTATATCTATCTGATTGCCGGGATCAATGCACCTTTCGCTCAACTGATTCTATTTTTCCCCATACTTTATTTCTTTCTGGCGCAGGGAGCGAAACGATGTCATGATCTGGGGAAAAGCGGATGGTTTCAGGTAATTACATTCTATTGGATCTGGATGCTGTTTTCCGCAGGAACCAGCGTTGCAAACGAATTAGAAAAGGAACCGCAGGAGCGGGAATTGGAACGGATTGATATGTAATTATGCTCTTCTGGTAGCAATTTCCTTCTATTGATTTGAGGATAAAAAATGGTAATTATTGTAACAAGCAAATCATATATAAATCTATAGAATTGCAGGATAGATTTTGTGCAGGGGTAATAATTGATATAAATTCACATTCTTAACGCCATGAATCCAACCAACAGTCAACAGCAAATTTCCCCCAAATTTTACGCCCGAACTGGTGGTTTTATTTATCTTATTATCATCATTGCCGGTTTCTGTGGCGAAATGCTGATCAGGAACAAATTAATGGTTTCCGGAGACGTAGCAGCAACTTTTCAAAATATTCAGGCATCACAATTTTTATGGCGCATAGGAATTGCCGGTGATTTATTGATGCATATAGGAGATGTATTTTTGATGTGGATTTTCTACATGTTGCTGCGCCCTGTAAATAAAAACCTGGCGTTACTGGTTCTGCTTTTCAATTTGGTGCAGACCTCTGTGTTGGTCGCAAACAAATTAAATATGCTTGAACCCTTATTTTTAATGGGCGATGCCGAATATCTTAAAGCTTTTTCTTTGCAGCAGTTGCAGTCCATATCCTATTTATCCATTAAAGCACATGGTTTTGGGTTTGGAAACGGCCTTATTTTCTTTGGTTTTGTTTGTATTCTCGAAGGGTATCTGATTTTTAAATCCGGTTTCCTGCCAAAGTTTATCGGCATATTCATGCAAATTGCCGGACTTTGTTACCTCGTAAACAGCTTCTCACTTATTCTGGCTCCAGACTTTGCAAACAGTTTATTCCCAGCCATTTTGTTGCCTGCTTTTATTGCAGAGTTATCCCTTTCTCTCTGGCTAATTGTAAAAGGAGTAAACGTTATAAGATGGAAAGAGTTAAATCAAATGAGCTAAAATTCAGCTAAAAATCCTCATTTTCCTGTTTGAATTCTGTTTTTTAACCTGAAGACTGAACCTTCTTTCTAAACCATTGTTAACAAAAAGCAGTGATCATCAACCTAAATGCGTAATCTGATGAGTTTAGAAAAATATGTTGAGAAGCGTGATTTTAAGAAAACATCCGAACCTAAATCCGGAAAAAGCAAGGATTCTGAATTGAAGTTTGTGATTCAGAAGCATGCGGCCAGTCGGCTTCACTATGATTTTCGGTTAGAAATGGACGGCGTTTTAAAAAGCTGGGCTGTCCCGAAAGGTCCTTCTACAAATCCCAAAACTAAAAGGCTGGCCATGATGGTGGAAGATCATCCGTATGATTACCGGACGTTTGAAGGCATTATCCCGCAAGGAGAATATGGAGGCGGAACAGTGATTGTGTGGGACGAGGGAACATACGAACCTCTTGAAGAATTCAAAACAAAGAAAACCCGCGAAAATCATTTGTTAAAGCAATTAAAAGAAGGCTCATTGAAATTTCGCTTGCACGGGAAAAAGCTTCAGGGAGAATTTGCTTTGGTAAAAACGCATGGAATGGGAGAGAACGGCTGGTTGCTCATCAAGCATAAAGATGATTTCGCTTCCGCGGAAGACATTACCAAAAAAGATAAATCGGTTATTTCCGGTAAAACCCTTGAGAAAGTGGAGGAGACAAGCGATAAGGTTTGGAAAAACAGCAAAGAACAAACAATGAAGGAGCCTTCGCCAAAGGCAAAAAAAAAAGTAGCTAAAAAAGCAATAGAAGAAAACGAGAATGAATTAAATGCAGCTGCAATTTTAAAAAATGCCAAAAAAGAGCGAATTCCAACCGGCATGAAACCCATGCTGGCAACCTTGGTTGATAAACCTTTTGATGATCCGGATTGGGTTTATGAAGTAAAATGGGATGGCTACCGCTCGCTGGCGTTTATCAATAAAGGCAAAGTTGAATTGCTGTCGCGAAACAATAAAAGCTTTGATGAGAAGTTTTATCCAATCCACAAAATCCTTTCAGATTGGAAGATCAATGCCGTGCTCGACGGAGAGATTCTGGTGTTAAATGACAAAGGAATTTCCAACTTTTCAGATTTGCAGAACTGGCGTAGCGAAGCCGACGGCGAACTCGTATTTTATGTTTTCGATTTGATATGGTATGAAGGTAAAAGCTTAGCAGATTTATCTTTGCTTGAACGCCAGGCTGTTTTGAAAGAAGTTCTTCCCACTGATAATGATCAGATCAGGTTAAGCAAAGTTTTTCACGCAAGTGGAATTGAATTTTTCCATGCTGCAGAAAAAATGGGCCTGGAAGGGATTATAGCAAAAAATGCCCGCTCAACTTATTCGCCAAATTTGCGTTCAAAAGACTGGTTAAAAATTAAAATAAGCAAACGGCAGGAAGTGGTTATCGCCGGATATACCAAAAATGAAGATACCACAAAGCATTTCAGCTCTTTGCTTTTGGGAGTTTTTAAAGATAAAAAACTTCAATACGCCGGCAAAGTTGGAACCGGTTTTTCGGTAAGTCAACAAAAGGAAATGCTCGAACTGTTTAAGCCTTTAATAGTTGATAAAAGTCCCTTTGAAATTGAACCAGATTACAATAAACCTTCCCGTTTTCGGCCGGTGCCTCCAAAAGCAAATGCAACCTGGTTAAAACCCGAACTGGTTTGTGAGGTAGCTTTTACAGAAAT
>JBDTLL010000247.1:0-3903 GCA_039934815.1 Daejeonella sp.
AAAAAAAAATTCCCTTTTAAACTTTTGGAATTATCGCAACCGTTAATCTGCTGACACAATTCATTTTACCGCGATCATCGAATAATTTTATTTCCCAAACATGGGTTTTAGCTCCGATATGTAAAGGCTTGCAAATTCCGGTAACGTAACCCGATTTTACAGGGCGTAAATGATTTGCGTTTATTTCCAAGCCAACGCCGGTAAATTTGCTGTCGTCAATAATCAGGTTAGACGCAACACTGCCCAATGTTTCTGCCAGAACTACAGAGGCGCCGCCGTGTAAAATTCCAATCGGCTGATGTGTTCGTTCGTCAACCGGCATTCGGGCAGAAATAGAGTCTTCAGTTATTTCAGTAAATTCAATCCCAATTAAACTACCCAAATGATTTGAAGGCCGGCTGTTTAATTCTTCGGGACTAACTGTTTTAAACCAGATCATAAATACCGTTCGGTTAATATGTTTTTATGATGATTTACGTGTCCTGCCATGATATATAGAAGAGCTCTTACACTAATTTCTCTGCCGCTGGCCACGCCCTTAGCATTTAAATCATCATCATTAAAAGAGTGGAATAAAAATGCATTGGCCTTTCTTACAGCTGCAAATTCGTTTGCCAAAGCAGATAAAGTGCGATCGTTAAACCGAGCGTTTTTTACATAATCATTTTCCTCAAATCCGGGAAGCTCATTTGCGTCTCCACGAGCAAATGTCAATGCACGGAAAGCCATAATGCGTTCGGTATCTATTAAATGGCCCACTAATTCTTTTACGGTCCACTTTCCTTCCGCGTAAGCGTAAAATGCTTTTTCTTCAGGAATGGAATTTAAAAATTCGTGGAACGAGATGGCCTGATGTTCCAATTCTCCTAAAACATTTTCAGATACGGTATCAATGTATTTCCCATAAAATGGGGCATATTCGTTAGACTGCGGTCGGTTCATAAGTTAAGCTGCTTTTTAAAATAATTCGGAATGTTGTGCCTTTTCCAATTTCAGAGTCTTTCACATAGATCTGTCCCTGGTGGTAGTTTTCTACAATACGTTTTGTTAACGATAAACCAAGGCCCCATCCACGTTTACGGGTAGTGTAGCCCGGCTGAAAAATAGTGTCAAATTTTAATCTGGAAATTCCTTCTCCGGTATCGGTTACATCAATAAAAACCTGTTCTTTAGCCAGATTTTCTGTTATCACTATTTCAATAGCTCCTGGTCCTTTGATGGAATTGACAGCATTTTTTAGTAAATTTTCCAATACCCAATCAAACAAAGGAACGTTAATTAGCGCTTCAACCTGTTCATCTCCGGTTAAAATGAATTTTATTTTGTCGCTTACCCTCACTTTAAAATAATTAACAAATTCCTGGGCAACCTGGAAAACTCCATGATTATGTAAGCTAGGTTTCGATCCAATTTTAGAAAATCTGTCTGCAACCATTTCAAGTCTTTTAACATCGTTTTCCATTTCCAGAATTAACGGATCATCGTCTGCATGAAATTTAGATTTTAATAATTCTACCCAGGCCATTAATGAGGAAATTGGCGTTCCCAGCTGATGCGCCGTTTCTTTAGCCATACCAACCCAAACCTGATCCTGTTCTGATCTCCGGGACGAGCTGAAAACTAAATAGGCAACCAGTAAAAACAGGGCAATAACCGTTAACTGGATATAAGGGAAAACCCGCAACTGCGTAAGTAAAAGTGAATCTTTATAATAAACATACCATTTTGCGTTATTACGCGATGATAACTCGAGTACGAAAGGCTGGTGCTGCTTTTTCATCTCTTCGAGTTGTTGTTTAAAATAGGTAGGATCAAACTTGATTGCGCTATCTGCCTCGAGCGCATAATTGGTTTTTAAGGTATCCAATCCACGGTAGTAAATTATATTGTCTGCCGAATCCGCAACAATTGCCGGAACGGCTAAGCTATCGCGAATAGAATAAATAAACGTGATATATTCATCATTAATATCGGGCATGGCAATGATGTTACGCGTACTTTTTGCCCAAACTTCTGCCCTTGTTCTTTCTGCAATAGAAATATTCTGAACCAGATAATTGGTGTACCACAATGACGCACCGGCAATTACAACCGCAAATGCAAGTAATATAAATTTCCAGCGCCGTTTCTGTTCGTAAGGATTCATTCTTCAGCCAAAATACAAAAAGGAAATGCAAAGCAATAAATAAGCCTTAATCTGATTCCTGATTAAAACGATAGTTTGAAATTTCGCATTGAAATGTGAATTTTAATCCTTTTTCGTCTGAAAGGCAATCCAACAAAAACTATCTTTGCAGGCTATGGTACCCGATAAAAAAGTCAGAGTGCGTTTTGCACCGAGTCCGACCGGAGGTTTGCACCTTGGTGGTGTGAGAACGGTTTTGTTCAATTATTTATTTGCCCGTCATCACAAAGGCGATTTTGTGTTGCGGATTGAGGATACAGATCAGAATCGTTTTGTAGAAGGCGCCGAACAATATATTTTGGACTGCCTGAAGTGGTGTGGTCTTAATCCGGACGAAAGTCCGGAAGTTGGTGGCCCTTTTGCGCCTTACCGCCAAAGCGAGCGTAAAGCAAATTACCGTCAATATGCCGAGCAATTGGTAAAACAAGGTGATGCATACTATGCTTTTGATACGCCGGAAGAGTTGGATGCACAGCGTCAGGAAACTCCGAATTTCAGATACGGGCATGAAAACCGCATGCGTTTATCCAATTCTTTGAATTTGAGTGAGGAACGTCTTCAGGAATTACTTAACGCCGGAACGCCGCATGTTATTCGTATAAAAATGCCAGTTGAAGAATCTCTTCATTTTGAAGATATGATTCGCGGGCACGTAAGTTTTGACACTAATCTGGTTGACGATAAGGTTTTGCTTAAGGCAGATGGGATGCCAACTTATCATCTGGCCGTGGTGGTTGATGATTATCTGATGAAAATCACACATGCTTTTCGTGGCGAAGAATGGCTTCCTTCTGCCCCGGTCCATATTTTATTATGGGAAAAATTAGGCTGGAAAGATGAGATGCCTGCATGGGTTCATTTGCCTTTAATTTTAAAGCCAGACGGAAACGGAAAATTAAGCAAAAGAGATGGCGACCGTTTAGGGTTTCCGGTTTACGCCATGAACTGGAAAGATCCAAAAACCGGAGAAATTACACGTGGCTTCCGCGAAATGGGGTATTTGCCCGAAGCTTTTGTAAATATGCTGGCGCTTTTGGGCTGGAACGATGGAACGGAACAGGAAATTTTCAGTATGGAAGAACTGATTGAAAAATTCTCGATAGATCGCGTAAGCAAAGCAGGTGCAAAATTCGATTTTGAAAAAGCAAAATGGTTTAATCACGAATACATAAAAAAGGCCGATGCGTCAGCTTTAAAAGCTGAGATATTAGAGATATTAAAAGGTAATAATATTACTGTTGCTGACGATGAGTTCTTGCTAAAAGTAATTGATCTGGTTAAAGAGCGACTTACATTTCTGCAGGATTTTTGGGATCAGAGTTCATTTTTCTTCGAACAACCCAAGGAGTATGATTTGAACGCCGTTAAGCCAAAATGGAACGATGCGAAAACATCTTTCTTTAGAGACTTAATTTCTGAGCTAAATGCTTCCGGAATTAATTCTGCGGCAGAAATGGAGACTGCCTTTAAGCAATCCGCGGAAGCGAAAGGTTTAAAAACAGGTGAATTAATGTTACCCCTGCGGGTGATGTTGGTTGGCGGAAAATTTGGTCCGGGTGTTTTTGATATTGCGGCACTTTTAGGAAAAGAAGAAACTGTAAGCCGGATAGAGAAAGCTCTTCAAGCGTTTACAGACTGATTAACTGAGCGCAGCTCTTAGTTTTATCACAATTTCTTTATCAGTTTGGTACTTCGGAATATTAATTGTGGAAACAGGC
>JBDTLL010000248.1:0-3902 GCA_039934815.1 Daejeonella sp.
AAATCTTACCATTAGGAGTAAATGAGCATTTAATTTTTAAAAATACTAAATCAGAGTTATATCACAAACCGATTCGGGCTGCAATATACACGGTTTGTGTTTTAATTTAACTTTACTACTCAAACGAAAATGACAATAAAAGGGTTACAGTCAATCAGTTTTTTTGCTACGTTTTTCAAACGTTTTGTATTTCAGAATATTGCGAAATTTTAACAACTAGTATCTAACCTTAAAAATATAAATTTTTAAAGATGTTTTAAAAGCATTTAACGGAAAAATTCTGTCATTAAGTGGATCTGAAATCAGTTTGAATTATTATTAACTTGCCCTCATAAAATCAAGACGGAATTTAGTTATATTGAAATATCCTAATTAATTCTATTTTTGGTGTTATTGCAACCCTATACAATCATATGACTTGGAATAAATCTACGCTGGGATCTTTACTGACTGCAGGCTTCACTCTTGTGTACGGTCTAGCTTTGGGACAAACCCAAAGTGACGGTAAAATGTCTAATACCATTCAAACTGCTGCTCCCTTTCTTTTGATTGCACCCGATGCCAGATCTGGCGCAATGGGCGATGCTGGTGTAGCAATTTCTCCGGACGCGAATGCCATGCACTGGAATCCGGCAAAACTTGCCTTTATGGAAGACCCAACCGGTTTTTCTGTTTCATACACTCCCTGGTTACGCAATTTGGTTCCCGATATAGATTTAGGATATTTATCATTTTATCATCGTTTAGACGATAGAAATACTATTGGTGCATCATTACGCTATTTTTCTTACGGTTCCATACAGCTTACGGATAACAATCAAAATGATATTGGCGTTTACAGTCCCAATGAATTTGCAGTAGATGGAACATTTGCCCGTCAATTTGGTGAGAATTTTTCTTTGGGAACAGCAATTAGATATATACGCTCGAGTTTAAGTAACGGACAATTTAACGGTCAGGAAATTCGTCCTGCTTCAGCATTAGCTGCAGACGTTTCCGGATATTTTAAGAAGCCTACTACTTTATTAGGTACAGATGCTGAACTCGCTTTGGGTTTAAATATTTCTAATATCGGAACGAAAGTTAATTATTCTGATGCCGCAGATAAATCTTTCCTTCCAACAAATATGAAGTTGGGTGCTGCAACTACTTTTAATATAGATGAGCTAAATAAATTTACTGTTGCTTTAGATTTAAATAAATTATTGGTGCCAACCAGTCCTATTCGGGATGAAAATGGAAATATCATTTCCGGTAAAGATCCGGATAGATCCGTACCCTCAGGAATATTCGGATCATTTAGCGATGCTCCCGGAGGTTTCTCTGAAGAGGTAAAAGAAATAAGTTATTCTTTAGGAACGGAATATTGGTATAATAAGCAATTTGCTGTGCGTGCCGGATATTTCTATGAAAATCCAACAAAAGGCGACAGACAATACGTTACTTTAGGCGCTGGGTTAAAGTATAATGTTTTCGATCTGGATTTTGCCTACTTGCTGGCTAATCAGCAAAAAAGCCCTTTGGCTCAAACGCTTCGCTTTTCCTTAATGTTCAATTTCGTTAAAAAGTAATTCTTAATGAAAATACGAGTCGGGTTTGGGTTTGATGTTCATCAACTGGTGGACAATCATCCTTTCGTTATGGGTGGTGTAAATCTGGTGCATCATTCCGGAGCTTTTGGCCACTCTGACGCAGATGTTTTATTACATGCAATCTGCGATGCACTTTTAGGAGCTGCTAATCTTCGTGATATTGGTCATCATTTCTCAAATACAGATGATCGCTGGAAAGGAATTAGTAGCATAATTCTATTACAGGAATGTGTAAAGCTTTTAGCTGAAAAAGGCTGGACTATTGGGAATATAGATGCGATGATTTGTCTGGAAGCTCCTAAAATAAATCCCTACGTTCCTCAAATGAAAAAAAATATTGCAGAAGCTATCGCGATAAGCGAAGACGATATTTCTATAAAAGCTACTACGAATGAGAAAATGGGTTTTATAGGCAGAGAAGAAGGCGTTGTTTCTTATGCAGTTTGCCTGATAGAAAAAGCTTAATTATTTTTCTCGGCAGGTAGTTTAATTTCAGAAAAATCAACTCCGCATTTGCAACCCGACGCACAACCATTTTTAGGATTTAAGCTGCGATAAAAGCTTCTGCCCAAGTAAAATAAGGCAATAGCAAATACAATTATTAATATTATTTCCTGAATTCCCATTGAATCAAAATTAGATTTTTGTGATATTATATTTGTCAGTTGATTTTCAGATTAATAGATAAGTGAAATATCAAATTTAAAAAACTACCTTTGCAGAAATTTTCAAGTAGTTTTTGCATGCAAAATATCCGGAATATAGCGATTATCGCACACGTTGACCACGGTAAAACAACCCTGGTTGATAAAATTTTACACCAAACAAATCTTTTTCGCGACAACCAGCCAAAAGGAGAACTCATCCTTGACAGTAATGATCTGGAGCGTGAGCGTGGTATTACAATCGTTTCTAAAAACGTTTCTGTAAATTATAAAGGAATAAAGATCAATATTATTGATACGCCAGGTCACGCCGATTTTGGTGGCGAGGTTGAGCGTGTTCTTAAAATGGCCGATGGTGTTTTACTTTTAGTAGATGCGTTTGAAGGCGCCATGCCTCAAACTCGTTTTGTAACTCAAAAAGCTTTGGCTTTAGGCTTAAAGCCAATTGTAGTTGTTAATAAAGTAGATAAAGAAAACTGTCGCCCCGAAGAAGTTTACGAATCAATCTTTGAATTATTCTTCAACTTAGAAGCAACAGAAGATCAGTTGGATTTCCCTGTTATTTACGGTTCATCAAAACATGGATGGATGAGTACAGACTGGAAAAATCAAACTGAAGATATTACACCTTTATTAGATGCTATTCTGGAATTCATTCCGCCTGCACCAACTTTTGAAGGTACATTACAAATGCAAATTACCTCTTTAGATTATTCATCTTTTGTAGGTCGTATTGCAATTGGCCGTGTTGCACGTGGTACTGTTAAAGAAAACCAGCCGGTTTCTTTAGTTAAGCGTGACGGAACAATTCAAAAATCAAGAATCAAAGAATTATATACTTTCGAAGGATTAGGAAAAATTCGTGTTACCGAAGTTGGATCGGGAGATATCTGCGCAGTTGTAGGTATTGAAGGATTTGATATTGGTGATACAATTGCCGATTTCGAAAAGCCGGAGCAATTGGCGGTTATCAAAATTGATGAGCCGACCATGAACATGTTGTTCACTATTAACAACTCACCTTTCTTTGGTAAAGAAGGTAAATTTGTTACTTCCCGTCACCTTCGTGATCGTTTAATGAAGGAGATGGAGAAAAACTTAGCGCTTAAGGTTATTGAAACTGAATCTCCTGATTCTTACCTTGTCTACGGACGTGGTATTCTTCACTTGTCAGTTCTGATCGAAACTATGCGTCGCGAAGGTTATGAGATTCAGGTTGGACAGCCACAGGTAATTATCAAAGAAATTGATGGTGTTAAATGTGAGCCAATTGAGCATTTAATTGTAGATGTTCCGGGTGAAGTTTCTGGTAAAGTAATTGAATTGGTAACTCAGCGTAAAGGTGAATTATTAGTGATGGAGCCAAAAGGCGATTTACAGCACTTAGAATTTGAGATTCCTGCTCGTGGAATTATCGGTCTTCGTAATAATGTTTTAACTGCAACAGCAGGTGAAGCTATTATGGCGCACCGTTTTAAAGCTTATGAGCCTTGGAAAGGTACAATTCCTGGTCGTTTAAGTGGTGTGTTAGTTTCTATGGATTAAGGTCAGACAACTGCTTATTCAATTGATAAATTGCAGGATAGAGGACGTTTCTTTGTTGATCCAGGTGTTGATGTTTACGAAGGTCAGATTATGGGTGAGC
>JBDTLL010000249.1:0-3897 GCA_039934815.1 Daejeonella sp.
CCTCCTCCATCCCAATTTATGGAAACTAACCAGGCTGATATATTTGCAATTGTTGCAACACAAATCCACCCAAAATAGATGCTCATCGGAAATTGCGTGATTAGTTTTACATCCCAGCCTGTATGTGGATTATATAAATGAAGTTTAATATTGATCGCGATTAAAGTGAACAACTGAATAATCATCAGCAAAACAGATATTAATAAATACTCATTTAGCCAGGCTAAAACCCAAAACGTAGCTGCCAAACTATTGATTATAAAATACCAGTTAAGCGCAAGAGTATTTTCATTGAAAATATTGGTTGCCCCGTCTTTATAAGCTTTGTATAAATGAACGCCGCAGAAAATGAACAAACTAAGATATATCAATCCCCAAATAGCAAAAGTTAATCCCGCAGGAGCAAATAATGAATTGTATTTATAAGATACATCACCAATGTTCTTGTTTCCAAATACATTAAACTGGCTTAAATTTGAAACCGAAAAAGCTATAATGAAAAACACAAGGTTTAAAACACTTAATGTCCTGATTTTTTGAATATTCATAACCTTAGCTTAAACTAACAATCTAATAAAATAAAAGACTTTAAGTAAACAAGTTAAAAAATAAAAAAGCAATTAAGCATTACTGCTAAACCAAATTTTTCATTGCTTTTTCTAATTCAACTCCAACTTTAAAAATATCTTCAAAACTATTATAAAAAGGAACCGCACTCAGTCTGATAACGTTTGGTTCACGCCAGTCGCCTATAATATTGTTCTCCACCAGATAGTCAAAAATTTTCTTTCCGTTTTTATCTGCGATTAAAGAAAGCTGAGCCCCCCGTTCCGCTGCATTTTTAGGCGTGATTATCTTTAATATTTCTGAACCTTGTTTTTGATTAAACTCGCTGATGATAAATTCCAGATAAGCAGTTAACTGCAAACTTTTATTTCGCAATATTTCAATACCCCCGGCATCAGAAAACATTTGCAGGGAGGCTTTGTGAACTGCCATCATTAACACCGGGCTGCAACTTAGCTGCCAACCTTCGGCACCTTTTTCCGGCACAAAACCTTTGGCCATTTTAAATCTGGTCTTTTCGTCGTATCCCCACCAGCCGGCAAATCGATTTAGTTCCGGATTATTAAAATGTTTTTCGTGAATAAAAACCCCGCTAATACCTCCCGGACTGCTGTTCATATACTTGTAAGTACACCAGCATGCAAAATCGACGTTCCAGTCGTGAAGCTTTACGGGCACATTTCCTGCCGCGTGGGCCAGGTCAAATCCAACTACCGCACCACAGTTATGGCCGGCATTTGTTATCGATTTCAGATCAAAAAATTGACCTGTGTAATAATTTATCCCACCAAAAAGCACTAATGCCAACTCGTCTCCAGCTTTCCTAATTTCTTCAAGAATATCTTCCGTTCGTAGAGTATTCTCTCCTTTCCGTGGATTAACTTCGATAATTACCTCATCCGGATTAAATCCGTGGAAACGCACCTGACTTTCTACAATATATTGGTCTGAAGGGAAAGCGCCACCTTCCATTAATATTTTTACGCGTTTCCCTTTCGGGCGATAAAAGCTGACCATCATCAGGTGCAGATTTACAGAGAGATTATTCATTGGAATAACTTCTGATGGCAAAGCACCAACTATAGGAGCCATTAAAGTCTGCATTTCTTTATGATAGAACATCCAGGGACTTTCGCCCTCAAACCAACCTTCCACTGCGAGATTTCCCCAATTGGCGAGTTGTTCGTTCAAATATTTCTGCGCACTTTTTGGTTGCAAACCCAAAGAGTTTCCGCATAAATAAATTATATCTTGTTTGTTTTTTTGAGGGAAAATAAATTCTGTCCTGAATTTTTTAAGTGGATCTGACTGATCCATAGACTGTGCAAAAGCAAGCGAATTTTCAAAATGCATGCTTCAATAATACAAAAAAACGAATTTGTTTAATGTAAAAAATTGGTCAAACAACTAATACCGCGATTTTGCTACCACTCAATTTTTCCGTGATAACCTTCTTCTGCGGGCTTATCATTTTTTTTATGTGAGGAGTCGTTGTAAAAATCGATCATTCTTCTGTCCTGATGATCCCAGTATCGGGCAGACAAAGGACTTATTTTCAATAATGCCATGTGTGGTTCTTCCAATCCATTGGGAAACCATTGCTCCTGTAAATACATTTTGAAAGAATGGAGCTTTTCTTCGTCATAAATCAATTCTGCAGTACCCGAAATGCTGATGAACATATTATCACGGAGATCAGAGTAAGTCAGGCAAACATGACTATCTCGTTTAAAATCTCCGGACTTGGCGGAAAATTCGTTTGTAAAAAACCAGATATTGCCTTCATCGTCAATATTAGAGGTCGCCATTGGCCTGCTTATAAGGCTTTTTTCATGTACAGAACACATCATTGCGATGTCTTTTTCCTTAACTAATTCTCTTAATTTTTTTAATCCCTCCTGACCTTCCATAATCTGAATTTTAGAATTAAACAGAAGTGTCGAGGAATTGATTTAATTAATCAATAATGAGGCTTGCTGACATATTTGTTATCCTTTACCAAAAATCGCCAGGGTATTGTTTTGTACGGGCCGTCAAAATTCATCCCCACACGGGCGGTTTCCAAAATCTCATCATTTGAAAAGTTAATATTCTGATCTTCGATCCAAATCAAATCATGCTGAAGGTCAATACCATTATGGGATTTGTTCAAACCCATTGCTTTAGATAAAGCACCGGGGCCCTGACACAATCTTTTATCCTGATTATAGATATTTCTACGTTCTCGCATCACTTCCAAACCCAGCGTGGGTTGCAATGCACGAATTAAAATAGCATGAGAACTATCATTACTTCCGGTGACCACATTGATCATATCGTGGATGCCGTAACAGATGTACATATAAACTAATCCGCCTCGATTGTACATCATCTCGTTTCGGGCAGTTCGTTTGCCTCCGTATGCGTGCGAGCCCCGGTCTAAAGGTCCCTGATAAGCTTCAGTTTCAACAATTATACCGCCGGTCAACTGATCATTAATATTACTGATCAATACTTTTCCTAAAAGTTCTCTGGCAATGGTTAATGTATCTTCTCTTTGAAAAAAGTCAGCGGAGAGTTTTCTCATTATTTAAAATCAGAAATGAATCAGATCAATTATTTGTTGAAGTGACCTTGCATCTTCCTCGTCAAAATCATTAAGTTCTAACGAATCAACATCCAAAACAGCCATCACTTTACCATTATTAACTAAGGGCAATACAATTTCAGACTTAGAAAGCGAGCTGCATGCAATGTGTCCTGGAAATGCATCTACGTCGGGTACAATTAAGGTTTTTTGTTCTTTCCAGGATGTACCGCAAACTCCCCTTCCCAAAGCTATCCGGGTACAGGCAACCGGCCCCTGAAAAGGACCTAATACCAATTCGTTTTCTTTTACGAGATAGAATCCTACCCAAAAGAAATTAAACTGCTCTTTCAAAGCGGCGCATATGTTCGCCATATTCGCGATCAAATCTGTTTCGCCCTCAAGAAGTGCTTTAATTTGTGGTATTAAAGAAGAATACTGCTCTTTTTTGTCAGCTTTAATAATTTTTAGATCCTCGGCCATACGTTCAAAATAGTATTGCAAAGAGAATAAAACTTTAAACAAATCCGTTAAAGTATTTTTAAATGAAGATGCCAGCCATATTATATATTACGAAAACGAAAGTTTCTACGATAATAGAATGACATTCTATTATAAACAGAATTTTCAATCGGTTTTTATTTATGGCACAGAATTTTCATATGTATTATAAATACAAAGAAAATGCGAAAGATTATTTTAATGGTAGCCCTCTTTGTAGCATTGGGAGCAACCACAGCAAGTGCACAATACTCCAGTAAGTC
>JBDTLL010000250.1:0-3884 GCA_039934815.1 Daejeonella sp.
ACCTAACTCCATTTTTAACGATGCAAGTATTGATGCATTTGCGGCATCTATTAACTTTCCCCTTAGTGCGGCTGGCAGATTGCAGTCAATTAACGAACAATATTACATCACTTCCTTTCTTGATGGTTACGAGCCTCATGCTAACTGGAGGCGGTCAGGTTACCCCTTGTTAACTCCGGTAAATTTCCAGGGAAATTATACTTCCGGTGTTATTCCCCGCAGATTTCAATATCCTGCAAGTGAGCAAGGCCTAAATGGAGCGAATTTAAATGAGGCCATCGCCCGTCAGGGGCCAAATACGTGGACTACCAGAGTATGGTGGGACGGTAATTAATAGTAACAAAATGGCTTAAAGATTTAGTTAGTAATAGTTGTTAATTTGGTTAGTTAGATGTCCGGCGTAGGCTACCGGACATTTTTTAACTCTTTTTTCTTAGCTTTTACAGAGATATTTTGTTGTTAATCTTGAAAATGATTATGATCCTGATCCGAATACTATTTCTGTGTGCCCCTGTTTTATTTCCATTTTTCGCTTTTTCACAACAGCCTTTATTCAGTTCTGTTACTTCTGCCCAAACGGGTATTCATTTCCAGAATAAACTAACGGAGAGCCCGGAACATAACATTATTACATACGAGTATTTTTATAATGGAGGAGGTGTTGCCGCCGGCGATTTTAACAATGATGGCCTCATTGATCTTTTTTTTAGCTCTAACCAACAGGCCCCAAAACTCTATTTAAACAAAGGCAACTGGAAGTTTGAGGATATTACCCGTAAAGCTGGCGTCTCCGGAAAGCCGGGCTGGAAAACCGGCGTTTCAATTGCAGATGTGAACGGTGATGGCTTTCTGGATATTTACCTCTGTTACTCAGGAGATGTGGCTCCCGAAGAACGCTCAAATCAGCTTTTCATAAACAACAAAAATCTCACTTTTACTGATAAGGCCGAGGAAATGGGCGTAGCCGATAAGGGATATTCTACAAATGCAGCCTTTTTTGATTACGACCGAGACGGCGATCTGGATCTATATGTATTAAATCATAACATTAAAAATCTGCGTAATTTTGATGCCGCCTTTGTAAAAAAAATGGTTGACCCGGATGCGGGAGATCGTTTATATGAAAACATTAATGGGATTTTTGTGGATATATCCCGCAAGGCCGGCATTATTTCTAACCCCCTGGGATACGGATTGGGTATTAATGTTTCTGACGTAAATAATGACGGCTGGCCCGATCTGTACATTTCAAACGATTATGTAGAGGAAGATTACCTCTATATCAATAATAAAAACAGAACCTTTACTGAATCTCTTAAATCTGAACTGGGGCACATTTCCAGCTTTTCTATGGGAGTTGATATTGCAGATATTAATAATGACGGACTGGCCGACATTTATACCATGGATATGCTGCCGGAAGACAATCGCAGACAAAAATTAATTTACGCACCGGATAATTACGAACTTTATAATAACTCCCTGCAGAATGGCTTTTACCATCAACTGATGCGTAATATGCTGCAGGTAAATAATGGGAACGGTACGTTCAGTGAGATCGGTCAGCTAAGTGGAATATCAAATACAGATTGGAGCTGGGCGGCATTGCTTGCAGATTTTAATAATGATGGTAAAAAAGATTTGTTTGTGAGCAATGGCTATGGTCGGGATATGATAAACCGCGATTTTATGAAGTTTTATGCCAACGAACGCTTAAAACATCTTAGCGGAAAAACAGATAACCGAATGTACCAGATGTTGCAGGGTATTCAGTCTACGCCGCTGCACAATTATATATATGAAAATACCGGAGATTTCCGCTTTAAAGACCGCTCATCCGAATGGGGTTTTAGCGAACCTGATTTCTCTCATGGAGCAGCTTATGCTGATCTGGATAATGACGGTGATTTGGATCTGGTGGTTAATAGAATGAATGCCGAAGCAGGTATCTACCGTAATAATACGATTGAAAACAAATCGGGCGGTAATTTCCTGAAAATTAAATTGCAAACAAAATCCCTTAATACATTTGCCATCGGTGCTAAAGTAAACGTTTTTTGCCCTTCCGGGGAATACACCCTGGAGAATACAGCAGTGCATGGCTTTCAGTCTTCAATGCTTGGACCCCTTAATTTTTCATTCCCCGACAATACTATTGATTCGGTGTTAATTCACTGGCCAGATGGAAGGGATGAAAAACTAGGAAACAATACAAAGATAAATCAACAAATTACGGTCATTGAAAAAATATCCGATCTCGAATATCACCCAATTGTGAAAGCAAAAGGGAAAGTTTTCAAGACACTCCCCCAAAAAATAAAATATGAGCATCAAGAGTCCACGGTAAATGATTTTAAACTCCAGCCATTGATGCTTAGCATGGTTTCCTATTCTGGGCCGCGAATAGCTAAAGCAGATTTGAATAAGGATGGTTTGGATGATATCTACATCTGTGGATCGCAAAATCAGCCTGGGAAAATTTTTATCCAGCAAAAAGATGGCAATTTTGCTGAATCAGATCAACCTGCTTTCACCGGTGCTTCCGGAGCTGACGAATGTGGAGCTGTGTTTTTCGATGCGGATAATGATGGGGATAAAGATTTGTATGTAATTTGCGGAAGTTATAACCCCGGCCAAAACAATTCGATGTTGCAGGACCGCCTCTATCTTAACGAGAAAGGAATATTTAACTATAATCCCGAACTACTTCCAATAGAAAATATGGCCGGAAGCCAGGTGCTAGCCATTGATTTTGATAATGATAACGATTTGGATCTGTTTGTTGCCGGAAGAGTAGTGCCAGGCAAATTTCCCGAGGCCGCCCAAAGTTTTTTACTGGTAAATAATGGAAAAGGCAAATTTACCAATCAGACCAGCCTTCTGGCTCCAGAATTTTTATCTCTGGGTTTACTCACCGATGCTATTTGGACTGATCTCCGCGGAGACGGTAAAAATATATTAATAGTTTGTGCTGAATGGATGCCCTTAAAATGTTTCGAATTTAAGGCGGGTAAATTTATCGAAACAACAGATCAGGTTTTCGGACAGCAATTAAGCGGCCTTTGGAACAGATTGCACCTTGCAGATTTAGATGGCGACGGAGATGCGGATCTGATAGCCGGAAACTGGGGAACAAATAGCCAGTTGCATGCTTCTGCAAAAGAACCTTTAACCATGTTTTACGCTGATTTTGATAACAACGGTTATATTGATCCAATAATCTGTTGTTACATAGCTGGAACCTCCTATCCAATGGCGTCGAGGGATGAAATGACGGATCAGATAGTTAGTTTGCGGCAACGCTTCCCAACTTATGATTCATACGCCGATGCCACAATTACTGATATATTGAATGAAGATCAATTAAAATCTGCTAAAAAATTAAAAGTTGATTTTTTAAATACTGTTTGGTTTGAAAATGTAAACGGCAAATTTGAAATGCACCTGTTGCCTGTGCAAGCAGATTTCTCTCCTGTTTATGCCATTAATACCGGAGATTTTAATCATGATGGGAATATGGATATGTTGCTTGCCGGAAATACAGAGCATGTTCGGATTAAAATAGGTAAGATGGATGCAAATTATGGCACATTGCTTTGCGGCGACGGCAAAGGTAATTTTAAATATGTTGATCAGAATGAATCGGGTTTAAATATAAAAGGAAGCGTAAGGGATATTGTATCACTCAAAACAAATGGAGCCGAAATACTCATGTTTGGAGTGAACAATGGAGAACCAATTTTTTTGAGTTATTAGTTGAAAGATGAAAAAGTTATTGATCTTAATTTTAATCACTCTATGTTTTTCGGATACGCTGCGTGCCAGCAGCCTGCCAGTTGCAGGCTCTGCAGAATACGTTTCTGCAATCAAGAAAATAACTGATG
>JBDTLL010000251.1:0-3852 GCA_039934815.1 Daejeonella sp.
ATAATTATACAAACCCAATGAAGAACCCATTGCATCGCCATCCGGCTTATGATGTGTAGTAATTACAATATGTTTGGGTTGTGCTAATAAATCTTTCAGCGAAGCTATTTCTGCCATCTATAATAAAAAACAAATGCAAAGCTATTAAAATAACTGATTTGACAAGGTCGATTTTTAGTAAAACCTTTCAGCATCCCGTTAATTAACAGTAGTTTTGCAGCAATTTTTGAAAATAAAACACAATGGCAACAAACAGAACTTTTACAATGATTAAGCCCGATGCTGTAGCGAATGGCCACACCGGAGCAATTTTAGACGATATTATTAAAGGCGGATTTAAAATCGTCGCTTTAAAATATATCGGTCTTAACGAAGCAAAAGCAGGTGAGTTTTACGCGGTACACGCAGAGCGCCCGTTTTACAAAGACCTGGTTAGCTTTATGTCTTCAGGACCAATTGTAGCTGCTATTTTAGAAAAAGATAATGCTATTGAAGATTTCCGTACGCTAATTGGTGCTACAGATCCTTCTAAGGCTGACGCCGGAACCATCCGTAACAAATACGCAAAATCTATTGATGCTAACGCAATTCATGGTTCAGATTCTGACGAGAATGCGCAAATTGAAGGTAATTTCTTCTTTACAGCTTTCGAGCGTTTCTAAACACAAATAATCCCTCTCAAAAAAGGGAGGGATCTTTTTTATTCTTATGGAAATTCTTCAGAAAAAATATTTAATCTTCTTTGTAGTCGTACTTATTTTGCCGGCAGGAATATCTTATCTGGCAGGTTGGGATAGAAATGTAGATTATTTATTTTACGTTCGTGCTTTTGGAATTGCTTTCTTTTTAACGGTTTTTTATTTTCTCTACAATAAAAATACTGACAATCAAAAAGAGCGATTAAAGTAAAACCACTTCATCAATAATGCTGCTTCCGGCACGCTCATTCATTTTTTCTATAATGTTGGAGCGCATCATCACCAACTCATTTTTAATTACTGCAGATTCTATACGGATAAAAAGTTTTCTGTCGCGAATAAAAATATCTTTTGTTCTGTTTGCAATGGCAGTTCCCATCATTTCGGGCCAGGCAACTACCAGTGAAGTTTCGTCAAACTTGCGCTTAATTTTATAAACCTTAAGCATTTGTTCAATGGCATCTTTTATAGATTTATCGTTGGTTCTGGTTCTTGCCATAGTTTTGATGCTTATGCAATTGAATTGACAATTACTGCGCCTTTGTCAATATCAAAGATACTCACTGCAATATCAATCTCGGTAAATACTTCCTCTATTCTTCTGCGGCTTGTATCTGTAATAAATATCTGCCCGAAATCTTTATCTGAAACCATTTTCATTAATTTTTTGGTTCGCAAATCATCCAGTTTATCAAAAATATCATCTAACAAAAGCAAAGGTTCAAACCCTTTTTGGCGATGTAAAAATGTGTATTGCGCAAGTTTTAAAGCAATTAGAAATGATTTCTGCTGTCCCTGAGATCCGAATTTTTTAAGCGGCATTCCATGAATAGTAAAAATCAAATCGTCTTTATGTATTCCCGTGGTTGTTCTTTCCAGGATGCGATCTCTTTCCAGAGATTTTTTTAACAGAGTTTCAAAATCATCCCGCAACAGCGGAGATTCATAAACCATTTCTACAGTTTCTGCTTCTTCACTTATATATTGATAATGCCGGTTGAAAATTTCTGTAAATTCTTCCATAAAAGATTTACGCTTCTCAAAAATCCGGTTACCCGATAAAACAAGCTGCTCGTCATAAATTTCAAGCAATGCCGGATCATATTTACCTGAACTCGCAATTTGCCGCAAGAGTGCATTTCTATTCAGCAAATTCCGGTTGTAAAGCAGAACCTCATCCAGATAGGCGTTATCTGTTTGAGAAATTACATTATCTATAAAACGACGACGCTCTTCACTGCCTTCTACAATAATGCTGACATCGTTTGGCGAGATCATAACCAATGGAAATAAACCAATATGATCGGCCAATCGCTGATATTCTTTCTTATTCCTTTTAAATTGCTTTTTCTGAGTTCTCTTTAAACCGCAAGAAATAACTTCGTCGCGTTCATTTTTATTAAAAACTCCCTGAACCATAAAAAACTCCTCGCCCTGCTTAATTTGCTGACCGTCTATTGGGTTAAAATAGCTCTTACATAAGGAGAGATAATGTATCGCATCAAGCAAGGTAGTTTTGCCCGCTCCATTGTTTCCCGTAAACGCATTTACGCTGGCGGAAAGTTGCAGTTCTGCCTCAGAATAATTCTTAAAATTAAGGATGGATAGTTTTTGAAGCCACATGTTGGATTACAAATTTAATCTTTTTGAGCCTGAATAGGCTTTTATCCAAAAAAAATCGGCATAAATTATTTAAAGGTTGATACTTAGCGCTAAAAATGTATTTTTGCAATCTTCAATTTTTTATAACAAATGTCAAATCAACATAAAGAGCAAATTCCACATTCAGAGAATCAGTTAGGTTCGGCCGGTAAATTTATACAGGAAAACACCAAAAGTTTAGCTGTTATTGGCGGCGCTATAATTGCCATGATATTATTGTACTTCGGCTATCAGAAATTTTATCTTGCTCCGCGAGCTGAGAAAGCTGCAAGTGAAATGTTCAGAGCCGAAAGTTATGCTGCTAATGATTCTTTGGCAGATAAAGCGTTAAAAGGCGATGGTTCATATCCGGGATTTGAAACTATTGCAGATGAATATTCAAACACAAAATCGGCTAACATCGCAAACGCCTATTTAGGAGGTTTATACCTTAAAAAAGGCGAATTTCAAAAAGCAGCAGATGCTTTAGGAAAATACAGCAGCACCGGAAGTCCGGTAATTGATCCTTTGGTTTTAGGTATGCTTGGCGATTCTTACAGCGAGCTTAAAGATTACAGCAAAGCAGCTACTTATTACAAAAAAGCTGTTGATAAAAGCAAAAACGACTTTACTTCACCTCTGTTTCTTAAGAAATTAGGTTTAGTTTATGAGGAACAAAAAAATTACAAATCTGCGGCAGATGCTTACACAAAAATCAAAACTGATTTTCCTGAGAGCTTTGAAGCTTCTGTAATTGATACTTATATTGCACGTGCCGACGCACAGAAACAATAATTTTAAAACTTACAGTTTTACAAATGGTTGTCAGTGAAAATTGGCAACCATTTATTATTTTAAGTCATGGCAACTAATCTTAAAAACCTTTCAGATTTCTCATCCATAGAAATTCCTTCTGCAGAAGGCTTACGTTTTGGCATCGTCGTATCTCAATGGAATGATGAAGTAACTGGAGCGTTATACACAGGCGCTATAGAAACTTTGCAAAAATATGGCGTTAACGATAGCCATATAACCACATTAGAGGTTCCTGGTAGTTTTGAATTAACTTCAGGCGCAGATATTCTTCTGGGTTTTAAGCAGGTGAATGCGGTTATTTGTTTAGGTTGTGTAATTCAGGGAGAAACCCGTCATTTTGATTTTATATGCAGCGCTGTAGCCCATGGCGTTACAAATGTTTCAATTAAACACAACAAACCTGTTGTTTTTGGCGTACTAACCACAAATAATCTGCAACAGGCTCTGGATAGAGCTGGCGGAAAGCATGGTAATAAAGGGGAAGAAGCTGCAGTTACAGCCATAAAAATGGCTCACATTCAGCATAATCTTGTTATTTAAAACCCAAAGATTTTTATTTCACCAAAAAAAATATAGTTTTATAAAAACTTAATCTATTTATGAAAAGATTAGTAATTGCAGCATTGGCATTATTTATTTCTGTTACTTTATTAGAATCTTGCTCTTCTAAACTTTGCCCCGCTTACGGAACTTATCC
>JBDTLL010000252.1:0-3833 GCA_039934815.1 Daejeonella sp.
TTCTAAAGCGTTCAATTTCATTGTTCGATAAAGTGGTAATCGGGATTGGTTTGAACAGCAGTAAACCTTCTTTTTTAACTCCGGAAGTTCGAAAAAATATGCTTGAAGCCGTTTTTGCTTCAGAACCAAAAGTAGAAGTTAGAGCATACGAAGGCTTAACGGTAAATTTTTGCAAAGAAATTGGCGCAGATTATATGATTCGCGGAATACGTACAGTTTCAGATTTTGAGTATGAAAAGGCAATTGCGCAAATGAATCATGCGTTGGAACCGCAGATAGAAAGCATATTCATAGTTTCTAAGCCGGGTTATTCTTCTATTTCTTCCACTATTGTGAGAGATATTTTAAGAAATAATGGAGACGTGAGTCAGTTTATCCCGAAAGAAGCACGCGATTTTTTGATAAAATAAATCTTAACTATCAATCAGGCCAACTAAATCTCTGATTAGCGGAAAGGTATTTTGTTTAATCAGGTTGAAATCGCCGGGAGCAACCCACCTTACTTCTGTTATTCCCTCCACCGTTTGCGGAATTAAAACCTGCTCATAATTTGCTTTCATCCAGTACCAGGTAGATTTTTTCAGAACAACCAAACCATTCATTTCATATACGTGATATGTTTTTGTAAGCTTATCTCCTGCAGATGAAACTATGATGCCGCACTCCTCTTCTACTTCTCTAACAGCTGCTTTCTTTGTTTTCTCTCCTTTTTCAATTTTTCCTTTCGGGAGATCCCATTTTCCGTTTCTATAAATAAACAAAAATTTATTTTCATCACTACGCACTATTCCACCGGCAGCTTTTATAACTTTTAAAGATTGTTTTATTTGCTTAAACAATCGCTTGGCGTTTGATGTTAGGAGTACGAATATCGCCGGTGTAGATTCGTGTTTAAAGCGAGAATAAAACTGGAGAAACTCAAATCCTTCTGCCTCAATTTGTTGATAATTTTCCTGAGAAAAAGGATCAGATTCTGTGATAATTAAAGCGGTTTGGTTGATATATATTCTATACATTTGTAGCCTATGAGTAACAAGAGTGAGATTGAACAGAAAGTTGCAGAATTTTTGTTGCAAATTAAAGCAATTAAATTACAACCTAATAATCCATTTACATGGGCTTCGGGCTGGAGATCTCCAATTTATTGCGATAACCGCGTAACGTTATCGCATCCTTCTATCAGAACGTATATCCGGCAGAAATTAGCTTCCCTTATTCAGGAGGAATATGGATCTGTAGGTGTTATTGCCGGCGTAGCTACTGCCGGAATTCCACAGGGAGTTTTGGTGGCCCAGGAATTGGGTTTACCATTTATTTATGTTCGGTCAAAACCAAAAGAACATGGAACCGGAAGTTTAATTGAAGGTGAATTTTCTGGAGGTCAGCGGGTGGTTGTTATAGAAGATTTAATCTCTACCGGAAAAAGCAGTTTGCAAGCTGTAGATGCGCTTAGAAACGCCGGATTAGAAGTTGCCGGTTTAGCTGCTATTTTCAGTTACGGTTTTGATACCGCCGAAGATAATTTTAAAAATGCAAAATGCAGGTTTTCAACTTTATCCAACTATAATGCTTTGATAGAGTATGCCGCGGAACACAGTTTTGTGTCTGAAGCGGATCTTTCGTTATTAAAAAAATGGAGAGAAAATCCTTCAGAATGGGATCACACAATTAAAAATATAGCCTGAACCAATAAATCATTATGACTGTAATTAAAAGTTCTGTAACCGTAGATAAACCAGTAAACGAAGTTTACGCATTTCTTGCCGATCTGAATAACCATCAGCAACTGATGCCAGAAAACATTTACAACTGGTCGTCAACAACAGATGAAGCTAGATTTACGATTCAAAATATGGCAAAACTTGCCTTAAAGGTTTCAAATCGCACAGAAAATCAGGAAATAAAAATTGTTCCTTCTGAAGAAGCACCTTTTCCGGTCGAACTTAAATGGGTTTTGGCTGATAATGGAAATAATACTACCGAAGCAACTCATATAATTTCTGCCGAATTAAATATGATGATGAAAATGCTGGCCAGCGGACCGCTCCAAAAATTGGCCGATCATCAAACAGGCAAACTAAAAAATATATAATTTAAGAGCTCTGAATTTTCAGAGCTTTTTTGTTTAAGATGATTTTCAGACTGATATTCAGCTGCTCAGCTTCCCCACCCGACATTTCGTCAGACTAAAAATAATTTCCCGGACAAAAGTTCCATTTTCAAATCAATACGGGGCAATGGTTGTTGTTTTGCTAAACCCTATATATGAATTTTAACAACTTTACAATCAAGGCACAGGAAGCAATTCAAAAAGCTTCTGAAATAGCAGTCGGCAATCAGCAGCAAGCTATTGAAACTGCTCACATTTTAAAAGGTTTGTTAATGGTTGATGAGAACGTAATCAGTTTTCTTTTGAAAAAACTGAATGTGAATCTGGTTCGCCTAACATCTGTTTTAGATGCGCAAATACAAAGTTTTCCAAAAGTAAGCGGAAGCGAAGCTTATCTCTCATCTAGTGCAAACAGCGCTTTACAAAAGGCGCAAACCTATTTGAAGGAATTTAAGGATGAATTTGTATCTGTAGAACATCTTCTTTTAGGAATTTTAAGCACCGGCGATAAAGTAAGCAATATGCTGAAAGATGCGGGTGTGAATGAAAAAGATTTGAAGAAAGCGATAACTGAACTTCGCGGTAGCAGCCGGGTCACAGATCAAAATGCTGAGGCAACTTATAATGCTCTAAATAAATACGCCCGAAACTTAAACGAATATGCCGGTACCGGTAAGTTAGATCCGGTAATTGGTCGTGATGAAGAAATTCGGAGAGTAATTCAGATTTTATCCCGACGAACAAAAAACAACCCTATTCTAATCGGTGAACCGGGCGTGGGAAAAACAGCTATTGCCGAGGGAATTGCATTTCGGATTATTCAGGGCGATGTACCCGAAAACTTGAAGAGCAAAATTGTGTATTCTCTGGATATGGGTGCGCTTATCGCGGGAGCAAAATATAAAGGCGAATTTGAGGAGCGTTTAAAGGCGGTAATTAAAGAGGTTACGCAAAGCGATGGCGAAATTATATTGTTCATTGATGAGATACACACGCTTGTTGGCGCCGGCGGTGGCGAAGGCGCTATGGACGCCGCAAATATTTTAAAACCGGCACTTGCCCGCGGAGAATTACGTGCGATTGGGGCAACCACTTTAAATGAGTACCAGAAATATCTGGAGAAAGATAAAGCACTGGAACGTCGTTTTCAGAAGGTAATGGTTAATGAGCCGGATACTCAGGATGCGATTTCAATTTTACGTGGATTAAAAGAACGCTATGAAACGCATCATAAAGTGCGGATTAAAGATGAAGCCATCATTGCCGCTGTAGAACTTTCTCAACGCTATATTTCTGACCGATTTTTGCCGGACAAGGCCATTGATCTGATGGACGAAGCGGCATCTAAACTTCGTCTGGAAATGGATTCTGTTCCGGAAGTGGTTGATGAACTGAACCGGAAAATTATGCAGCTTGAAATTGAGCGTGAAGCCATTAAAAGAGAAAATGACGAGAAAAAGGTTAATGATCTGAGTGAAGAAATTGCCAATTTATCTGGCGAACGTGATTCTTTACAAGCCAAGTGGCAGGGTGAAAAAAACCTGCTGGACAATATCAATACAAAAATTGAACAGATTGAAACCTTCAAATTAGAAGCAGATCAGGCTGAACGGGCCGGAGATTACGGAAAAGTGGCTGAACTTCGGTATGGTAAAATAAAGGAGACGCAGGATGAAGTTGAGGGACTTAAAAAGGAACTTGAAAATACGCAGTCGGCAAGCCG
>JBDTLL010000253.1:0-3804 GCA_039934815.1 Daejeonella sp.
TCTTTAGTCATTGTTCTTTACTCTCCATGAGTAACTGGATTAAGGAGCAGGGATTATGGATCAATGATCAATCCTTCTCTTTAGTCATTGTTCTTTACTCTCCATGAGTAACTGGATTAAGGAGCAGGGATTATGGATCAAACATCAATCCTTCTTCTTTACTCATTGTTCTTTGCTCTCATTCATACAATGGCAATCAATACCAAAATAAATCCATACATCAACAGCATATAAAACAGAAGGTAAATGAGAACCTTGTGCAGGGATAGCAGAGACTTAAAATTCCGTTCGAAATGTTCATTGGAATAATCGGCAAATACCGGCCAGATTGTTTTTATCAGCCACCAGGTTACGGCCTTGAAACTGAACATAGCGGCGATCGCGAGTATTACCGCACTTAAAGCGCCCGGGTCTATCGGAGCAGAAGAAACATCGATCATTCTGGATATTTGAGGAAAACTGAAAAAGAGAATTATGAGGACTAAAATGCCCGCCAGTTCCTTTCTGAAAGGAAAATGAAAAGGGAAATAATATTTTTGAATAAGTTCCATCCTGTTAAAATTTAAAGGTTAAAAAAGAGCGGAGGATTTTCCCCCGCTCCAATATTTAGCTGATCACTACAGAACCGGCATGAATGCTGGTTGAAATAGTCTTTTTATCAGCTGCAATAAATGCGATCCAGACCTGAACCATATCTCCGGCGAAATCAGCGGGCAGATTTAAAACATCTGTTCCTGATTGCCTGTCGGCACCATCCAGTGTAAATACATACTGCGACTGGATCTCATTGTAAACCAGTATAACGGCTTTATCGGTATCCTTTGCGGTTCCCGAACCGGAGTTATTCGTCCAGGTTACTTCTAGTTGGCCGGCAACTGCGGAAGAAATGCCTACATTCCAGGCACCTGTCAGGTTTCCTTTGCTGATCAGCACTTTTTCAAACTCAATCGAAAAATCCGGATAAGCGCCGGATATTGCTTCGGTGATCAGCAGCGAAGTAGCCACATTAAACCCGGTTTGCTTTACGGCCTGACTTTTAAAACCAATATTCACCAAAGAACTGATTGGTCGCAGAAAACCTGTGGCCAAAGCGAGTTTTACGCGTTGAATCAACTGCAAATCTGTGGGTGCCTTACCTGATGGACGGGGCAAACTACGCATGTAATCGATACCGTTCCAGGTGCTGCCCACTACCGTTCCGACTTTGCCGGAGAATGAGCCTAATATTCCTTTTCTATATGTTCCCATATATTTTAAAATTTAATATGTTTACGAAATTGTTAATTGTGGAAGCGCTTCCGGAATCAAATGTAAGTGACTAACTAACAGATACATAGCTCACATAGTGCTCTGACCGGATTTGACGGCTTTTGAATACTTTTTGACCGGATTTGACGGATTCATAATGGGAAATGTAAGCGATGAGTTCCTTTGAATTGGAGAATAAAAAAGGGGTTTTCCTCGGTTCTTCTTCGGTTCCGGTTCGGCTCGAAGCCCGTTTTAAGTACCCCCAGCCCACAAAGAGCCGAAGAAGAACCTTACCAGAACCGAAGAAGGTGCTAACTATGGGATGCGGGATCAGGCCCGGCATGACAACGTAACGGACAATGAGGTTAAAAGAACCATCGGGTTTGCGAGGCATAGGTTGTGCGAGCCGTGGTAATCCCTAAATAAAAATAGATTGCTTCGTTCCTCGCAATGACGTTTCATAAGGGGACTCCCGATCTGGCCCGGCATGACAACGTAACGGGCAATGATGTTAAACGAACCAGCGGGTTTGCGAGGCCTCGGTTGTGCGAGCCGTGGCAACCCCAAATTAAAAAGAGATTGCTTCGTTCCTCGCAATGACGTTGATAAACGGGTTTGCGAGGCCTTGGGTGTGCGAGCCGTGGCAACCCCTAAATAAAAAGAAATTGCTTCGTTCCACGCAATGACGTTTCATGAGAAAGACGCCGGATTAAGTCCGGAGTGACAGCGTAAAGAAAGACGCCTTTCCTTGATCAACTATCGGTAATCCGTCCAGCCTTTGTTCAGGGCGGCCTGGATATCGTCTTCTTTGTAGTAGTATTTTCCTTTGATCCGTGTCCAAAGGATGGTGCCTTCCAAACGGCGGCGACGAAGCGTACTTTCGGAAATCTTTAATTTCTGCATCACATCCTGGTTATCCAGCCAAACCGGGGCATTCTGCCTGCTGTTTTGAATGTACGCATGCTGCATCTGCATTATTTCAATTATCGATGTAAGTTTCAGCTCAATCCTTAAAAATATCCTGATCAGAATAAATACTCCATTCATAGGCATTTTTTAATTAGTACTCAGGCAATGCGGGGGTGTTCCCCGCATTGCCATCTAATTGTATCAATTGACAATTATCATGGTATAATTCTAAACTAAAATAATATCCATTTTAATTGAAAGTGGTGACATAGTCTATTATTTTTAAAAAAATTTATTATTATTAGAATTTTTTTCTCGATGTCACCATTTTTTAATAAAAGGGAAACTAAATTTAATCATGTTTTACCTAAAGGATAAAAAATGAAAATTGACTTTAACACTGCAAGTTTTAAGGATTTTGAAAATGTAATTGGATTAGATGCCTGGGAAAGAGCTGATTTGTTTAGCCTTTATCTTGATTTTCTAAAAAACAAAGGCGGACTCAATTACCGGCTGGTCTCCATTTCGGGCTGCGGCCCACAAATGGAAGTACTTCTGCCCGCCCAGAAAAATCCGGTTCCCTTAATTAGTTTTGTTTCTAATGATTACCTGGGTTTTACACAGCACCCAAAGGTTAAGAACGCGGTTATTGAAGGGATCAGGAGATTTGGAGCAGGTGCGGGTGCCTCCCCGGCTATAGGCGGGCAATTTAGTTATCATGAGAAACTTGAAAAAAAGATCGCCCGTTTTTTTAATCGCGAAAGTGCCATCATTTATACTACAGGTTATACAGCTAACAGTGCCACTTTTATGAGTTTGCTTCAGAAAGAGGATATTGCCATTGTAGATATGGCGGTACATGCCAGTGTGTATGAAGGCTGCCAGCTAACCAACCTGAAAGTATTTCTGCATAACCGGTTGGATGTTCTTGAAAGAGCCTTAAAAGAATCCAGAGATAAATATCGCACGAAAATGGTGATTGTGGATGGCGTTTATTCTCAGGATGGCGACATGGCTCCTCTGCGGCAGATCCTGGATCTTTGCCGGCAGTACGGCGCCTACCTCTGTGTGGATGATGCTCATGGTGTCGGGGTAATCGGAGAAACTGGACGTGGTGCCATGGAAAAATACAAAGTGATGCAGGAAGTGGATATCATAACCGGCACCTTCAGTAAAACTTTCGCCAATGTAGGCGGATATGTTGTTGCTGAGCCCAAGCTGATCAGTTTTCTTAAATATCAAAGCAGGCAGCATTTGTTTTCGGCCACTGCAAGCCCTGCTGCAGCAGGGATTTTGAAAGCCATAGATCTGATCGATGAAGAACCGGAATGGAGAGAGAAGCTATGGGATAATATCAATTATCTGAAGTCTGGCCTGATCTCACTGGGACTGAATATCGGAACTACCGAATCGGCCATCATTCCGGTAAAAATAGGGAATGCATCTCTGACGGCCGAGGCTTCCGGCCTGCTTTTGAAAGCTGGTATTTATGCTAACCCGATTATTTATCCTGCAGTTTCAAAAAAGAATGCCCGAATCCGCATGAGCGTTATGGCCACGCATACCAGGGAACAACTGGATAAAACGCTGGAAGCTTTTGAATTCACAGATCAAAAACTCCATATCTCTAAAAAAGTACCTTTAAAC
>JBDTLL010000254.1:0-3779 GCA_039934815.1 Daejeonella sp.
GGGTAAATGATGGGGCTCGAACCCACGACCCTCGGTACCACAAACCGATGCTCTAACCAACTGAGCTACATCTACCGTTTATTGTGTTTGCAAAAGTAAGTAATTTGGCCTATTCTGCAAATTTTTTCAGCTTTCGAGATATAAAAAATTAGCCTGATGATGATTCAGTTTATATAAAACTGAAATTCAGTAAATTATATTTAAAAAAGACCTTTCTGAAATTTAATAAAGTATTTAACTCTACTAACCAAAGCCTTAATTGTTACAATTTAAGTAATATTGCCAGTCAAAGTAAATAGTAATAAACGCACATGATAGAATTGTTTACAGACGGAGCATCAAGTGGAAACCCGGGTCCGGGGGGATATGGTTTAATACTCAAATCTGGAAAACATTATAAAGAAATTTCTGCCGGATATAGAAAAACTACTAATAACCGAATGGAATTAATGGCAGTTATTGTTGGTTTGGAGCAAGTAAAACAACCGGGCCAGCCTATTATGGTGTTCTCAGATTCAAAATACATCATTGATGCTGTAGAGAAACGCTGGGTATTTGGCTGGGTTAATAAAGGTTTTGCAGGTAAAAAAAACAAAGATCTTTGGCTTAGATTTTTGTCAGTTTACAAAGTACATGATGTCAGATTCACCTGGGTAAAGGGCCATGCCGGTCATCCGGAGAATGAGCGCTGCGATGAACTGGCCGTTCAGGCATCAAAAAACAAAAATCTGCTGATCGACTCAGTCTTTGAATTGGAAAATCAAAAATCGAATATATTTTAAAAGTGCCCGGTTGGGGGCACTTTTCATAACTTAGTCAATTCCGCCAATAACGCCCATCTTTTCAAGCTTAGCATCTACTTCCTGGTTGTCGTCAAGCGGAGAAAATTCGCCCATCATGCTTTCAGCCATTCTAACCATATTTTCTGAACCGATAAATATAGCGGAGCGCTGGTGGAGCGAAACAACTTCTTTGTCTAAAATTCGCAGATATCCGTCTGTTGCTCGTCCACCAGCCTGTTCTATAATGAAAGCCATCGGATTACATTCATAAACAAGTCTTAATTTTCCGTTGGGAGCGCTCGAAGTGGTTGGATAGATAAATATTCCGCCTTTAATCATATTACGATGGATATCTGCTACCATCGAACCAATATATCTGGAAGTGTACGGGCGTTTCGTTTCTATATCTTCAACCTGACAAAATTTAAGATATTTTTTAACACCATCCGGAAAATGAACGTAATTACCCTCATTCAAGGAGTAAATAGTACCGTTCTCCGGGATTCTCATTTCAGGATGGGATAGACAAAATTCGCCAATGGACGGATCAAGTGTAAAACCGTTTACACCTTTGCCTGTAGTATAAACCAACATGGTTGATGAACCATAAATTACATATCCTGCAGCGACCTGCTCCGTTCCGTTTTGCAGAACATCATCTAATGTGGCTTTCCCTTGTGTACTTTTTCTGCGATAAATAGAAAAGATTGTTCCCACAGCCACGTTTACATCAATATTAGATGAGCCATCTAACGGATCGATTGCAACAATGTACTTCGCATTTTTAGAAACTTCTCCATCAATCGACACGAATTCATCATTTTCTTCGGATGCCACAATGCAACATTCTCCACCGCTTGTCAAAGCAGAAATAAACTGTTCGTTTGCGTAAACATCCAATTTCTTTTGAGACTCGCCCTGAATATTCATTGTTCCGGCTTCACCCAGAATGTCCATTAAACCTGCTTTGTTAACTTCGCGGTTCACAATTTTGGCAGCTATTCCAATATCCCGTAACAGTCTGGATAATTCTCCCTTGGCATAAGGAAAATCATTTTGCTTCTCAATAATAAACTGACCGAGTGTTTTTAATACCTGCATATACTTAGTGTACTTTTTACGTTATCTTATCCCCAATTCTATGGCTTCTAAGGTATGAATTTTTTCTTCAGAAATGCAAAATCGAAGCAATGTGCGCACTTTATGCCAGCCATGCTTTCCGGCGGCTCCTGGATTTAAGTGTAAACAACCTATTTTTTCATCAAACATAACTTTTAATATATGAGAGTGCCCGGATATAAATAATTTAGGCTTGAAGTCCAGCAGCTCCTGTTTTATTCTGCTTGTATATTTTCCGGGATATCCGCCAATATGTGTCATTAAAACTTTCACATTTTCGCATTCAAATTTCAGATTTTCCGGATATTCAACTCGTATATCGCTTCCATCAATATTTCCATACACACCTTTCAGAGGTTTAAAAGCAGCAAGCTTATCTGCCAGTTCTATATTCCCAAAATCTCCGGCATGCCAAATTTCATCACAATCCTTAAAGTGCTTAAAAACGGCATCGTCTAAATAACCGTGAGTATCAGAAAGTAGGCCAATCTTGATCATAATTAATCAATAAATTTTCGAAGGCGAAAGATGCCAATTGTAAAGCTATTTACACAATTAATTGTTCGTAAAACGGGTAAAAAATATCTGTATATTTAATATGACAGTTGCAGAAAAACCTCTAAGCCTTCCCTCCTTCTTCTTTATTTAATTTATGATATTTTCCCCTAAGCCGACGCTTCGCGTGCAGAAAATCTGAAAAATTGAGATTAGAAATTTAATTCCACCGAGTAAAATTCAATCCATTATTCACATATTTTAAAAGGAATTATTATGAAAAACTTATTAAAAGCCAACTCTCTTCCCGGGGGCACGTTTAGAATTCCCTGGCTCATGTTGTTTTTTACGCTAATGATTTTTAGCTGTAAAAAAGAAGAACCTATACAAAACTCTGCTGTCCCTGATCAGATCATGGCAGAAAACCAGTCAGCAGTAAAAGAAATTACAGTTAAAAGTGGAGGTTCAATACAAGCTGCTGTTGATGCTGCCGAGCCCGGATCGACTATTAAAATTTTACCCGGAACGTACAAAGAATCTGTTACCGTCAATAAATCTCATATAACAATTCAAGGTTCTGAGAGCGTTTTTATTATTAATCCCGGAGAAGAAGAAAACGGATTTACAGTCGAATCTGGTGCTGATCATTTTACACTAGAAGGTGTAACAATTAAAGGATTTGAAGAGAACGGAGTGCTTTTAACAAACGTAGATGGGTTTGTACTCCGTAAAATAGTGGCAATTGATAACGGAGAGTACGGTTTATTCCCAATATTTAGCACCAACGGCATAATTGACCATTGTACTGCCAGCGGCCATACGGACACCGGAATTTATGTAGGACAATCGTCTAATATTGAAATAATGCATTGTACTGCATTTAAAAATGTTTTTGGTATTGAGGTGGAAAATTGCACTGGCGTTTCAGTTACCCAAAATCACACCTACAATAATGTTACAGGCATTGTTTCGGTGTTGTTACCGCAATTAGTCGTAAAAACCGCAACTGATATTTTAATCAGTAAGAATATTGTCCATGAAAACAATCTTGCTAATTTTTCAGTTCCCGGAGAAGGTTTCGAAAACTTTGTACCAAGCGGAATTGGAATTTTAATTATAGGAACAGATCGAACCACCGTTGATAAAAATCAGGTTAAAGATAATGCCTTTCTCGGCATCGGTGTATTTAGTGTGAGCACCCTGGCGGCAATAGCTAATATACCTCAGGCTGCAATTGACGTGGAACCGAACGAAGATTACGTTAAAATCACTAACAATAATTTGGTACATAATGGTACTGGTGCAGCACCACTGCCATTTCCGCCGGTGGATCTGATTTGGGACGGCATGGGTACAGGAAATTGCTGGAGCGGGAACAATTTC
>JBDTLL010000255.1:0-3771 GCA_039934815.1 Daejeonella sp.
TTATCAATCACTTAGAATATATTCAAACTTATTTTCAACTTAATGCTTGCTATTATCAGGCATTACCAGAATTCTATGGACATAAAAAATTATTCTACTCTTCCATTTTATCTAAAACTGGCCTGTATTCTTTTCAGTCTTATAGCAATTGTATATATAGTTGTTATCGCAAAAGATATTTTATCTCCCGTTATTTTTTCCTGCCTTTTTTCGATCTTATTATTACCTCTCGCTTCGGCTTTCGAGTTTAAGTTAAAACTGCCCAGAAGTGCGGCTTCGATGTTGGCCGTTATTTTATTTTTGTCAACAGTAGGTTTGATCATCTATGTTTTAGCTTCTCAAATAACGTCTTTAGCTAACGACTGGCCCCAATTTCAGGATCAACTGGATAAATCAATTAACACAATTCAGAACTGGATTTCTCAAACATTTCACATCACCGCCTATAAGCAATTAAAGTATGTTCATAATGCCACCAGCAAAATAATGGAATCAGGAACTACAGTTGTTGGAACAACTTTACTTTCCATTTCTTCTATTCTGCTTTTCCTGGTCTTTACGTTTATTTATACATTTTTCTTCCTTCTTTACAGACGATTGATCATGCGATTTTTGGAATCGGTATTTCTCCCGGAAAATAAAAAACTCGTTCATGATATTATTGAGCAGGTTCAGTTTATTATCCGGAAATACATTATCGGTTTAATTATAGAAATGCTAATTGTGGCCGTTGCTGTGAGTTTTACTTTTTGGTTGCTGGACATTAAATACGCCATACTTTTAGGTTTAATAACCGCAATACTTAATATAATACCCTATATCGGGATATTTACCGCTTTAATAATTAGCACAGCAATAACGTTTGCAACAGCAGCAGTTTTCAGCAAAGTAATTATGGTTATTGTAACGCTGGTAATTATTCATCTTATAGACAGCAATATTTTACTTCCGGTTATAGTGGGATCTAAAGTGCGGATAAATGCATTGATCACCATCATGGGCGTTATAATTGGCGAAATGATCTGGGGAATTCCTGGTATGTTTTTATCCATTCCGGTAATTGCCGTTCTGAAAATTATTTTCGATCGTGTAGAAAGTTTAAATTCCTGGGGAATAATATTAGGCGATGAAGAAGTGAAACAAAACAGGTTGGCAGAAAAATTAAAACCCAAACGAAAATCTCTTCAGTAATTTTAAACTGAAAATTATTCTACAGGAATTCTCAACAAGAAGTACTTTCCCGCAATCATTATTTTATAGTTTGGAAGCCCCAAACGACACTATAATTCTTTAGATATCTCACGTTCTAAAAATGGCAAAATATCATGAATATTATTGCTAACCTTTACAATGTGTCCATTTCTGTTAATCAGGAAGTGCGTTGGATAAGCCGTAACGTTTAAATCTTTAGTCATAAAAGCACCAACTTCTGGAACTACTTCATATTTAAATTCTTTCTTTTTTAAAAATTTGTCTAAGGATAAAGCTTTATCAGATGCCAGACTTATGAACTCGATATCTTTGTGATCTTTATATTTTTCGACCAGCATATTTAACTCCGGAAACTCTTCTACACAAGCTTTACATGCAATAAACCAGCATTTTAACAATACAATCTTTCCTTTTGCGGAAGATCTGGAATACTTTTTACCATTCAAATCTGTAAAATGATAATTAACAATTTCTTTTCCTTCCAGGTTAAAATGATCCGTTTCAATTTGAGCCAATTGCCTGATTACTGCGGACATTGATTCATCCACTTTTTTAATACGATATAACTGATAGCTTGGAACATTATCAACAATTTCGGTTTTAAATGCAGCAAATTTTCCAGTATTCAATTCCTTTAAAAACTCGGATTTAGAAATTTTTTGGGAATTTTCATTTTTAGGAAGAAAATCCTGAGCCAGCTTAATATTATAATAATGATACTCATACCAGGTTTTAAAATCTTTTAATATGTTTTCTGGCTCGACATCTATTTTTTCTTTTACAGGAGTAGATAGCTTCGGATTGATTGCATTTTTAGAATCTGAAGAATGACACGCCGTTAAAGCAAGGAAAAAGTAAATGAAAATACTTTGTTTCATAACGATCAAATAATATCGTTGTTAAGATATAAAAAAATGGATTTCCTTGACAGAAATCCATTCACGTTTGAACTTAATATATATTCTATTTGAAGCGATAACCCAACAAACCAAAATATCTACCCGTAGTTGAATTAACCGAGGTGTAGTTTGACATTCCATTGCCCCGCTCATATCTCAATTCAAAAGACAATTTATTGTAATCAGACCCTATGCCTAAAACTAAACCTTGCTCATGTTTTCTGGTATCTTTTATGGCCAAGCCTTCTTCAGTTTTATCATTAGAATAAAAAGTGGATTTTACAACCTTATAGTTTTTTTCACTAATGGCATAACCGTTAGAAATTCCACCGTTTAAATAAACAAAAGCTGTTTTCACAGGAAATTTAAAGCGTACCATATTATTCATCTTTATGTACGAATAGCCTAATTCATAAGTCGAGTTTGAGTAATTATTTGCATCGTTATATTGCTCTGTATAACCTTTAACCATATAATTTGAAAAAGCCAATTCATTATTGATCGACCATTTTTTTAGATTTCGCGGCAAAACATAGTCAAAAAATAAACCTGCTGTGAAGCTAAAAGAATGGCCAAAGTCTGCATTTAAAAAATCTTGTTGAGAATCACTTTTAAGAGATAACTCTGTAAAAGAAGGTCCGCCAAATATTCCAATATGAACCACAGTGTTTTCGGTCTTTTTTTGAAAATCGGCGTCAGTGTCCGAACATTTGTAATAAATTTCAAATAATTTTTCCAGGCTAGCTTTGGTATAGCTAGTATTTTTCAATTGGTCGTCTATTGCAGAGCAATCTTCTAAGTACAGTTTTAACTGTCCCAGAAAACGTTTATTAGATGTGCTCACCAATTGATCATTATTCTTTACCAGATATTTTTTATAGACTAAAAGCTCCAGCTTTTGATCACCAGCAATGTAAAAGTTTTCAACCCCGGCTGAATTTTTTAAATAGTACAAACTTTTATTTCCCTTGAGAATTGTTTGTAAAAATGCGGTATCTTTTTTTAAGTGCAATGCTACATCCTCTGTAAGGTCGTTTGTATTTACCGGACTTGTTTCAACATCAACAATTCTGCTGATGTAAATTTCGTCCTTTACAGAAAACTCCTGTATGTCGGCCGGAGAAAATGACTGTGCTGCAGAACTTAAAGTCTTTTTAAAATTAATCTTTCCCGGATTTCCTGCCCAGTTACCGTATTCTATAAAACCCTTTATAGAATCGCCCTCTGATTTAATTATTGCTCCCGGCAAATAGTTAACCTGCGCATTCGCCTGATAAAAAAATACTGTTGCCAATATCAGTAGCCCAATTTTCTTCATTGTTGTTTCAAGTGCCATTAGATTTCTTAAATAAATAATTTTTAAGTTTTAAAACATTATTGCTATCGTCGTTAACATACGTTTTAAAAAATTTTTCTAAGATGATAAATAAACATTCAATTAGTTAAATAAAAAGGGTGAACGGTAGGTATTAATGAGTAAACGGTAAAACATACTAAAACCCTTGTTGCTTTGTAGGAACCAAAAATTACTAAATTGCCCGTTCAACATTACTTAAGCATGAACAAAACTCTCCTCGCCACTTTTAGTATTTTATTAATCAGCACCCTTACATTTTCTCAGGAAAAAGCCAAAGAAGCCCCGAAATGGGACATTGAAAAA
>JBDTLL010000256.1:0-3765 GCA_039934815.1 Daejeonella sp.
AGATTCAGTCTCAAGTCTTACCTTTAAAATTGATTTTGTATTTGTAAACTTTATCTTAAAATTATACATTTGGGCTACCCCTATTCAAAACCGCTCAAAATCACGGAATAATACTCCGGAATAACAATAAGAATAGCTGTAACATCAATCAAATCAATCAAAATGAAGCATCTCACTAAATTTATTATAATCTGTCTTTTTTTCGCAGGCAGCTTAGCAGCACAAACAACACCGGAAAAAAGAATCGATTCCTTATTTTCTAATTATAACTCCAAAACTGCCGGTGTCGCCGTTGGCATTGTTAAAGACGGAGCCCTTATTTTTAAAAAAGGTTATGGAATGGCCACCCTCGAATACGACATACCGATTACATCAAAAACTATTTTTAATGTCGGTTCCGTTTCCAAACAATTTACCACTTTCTCCATTTATCTGTTAGAGCAACAGGGTAAAATCGCATTGGATGATGATATCCGGAAATACATTCCCGAGTTGCCGGTTTATGGAAAAACGATAACCATCAGGCATTTATGTTCTCATACCAGCGGAATAAAAGACCAATGGTCCCTGCTGACATTAGCAGGCTGGAGAATGGATGACGTCATTACTTCCGAACAGGTAATGAAAATAATCTGCAACCAAAAAGAGTTGAATTTTGAGCCCGGAAGCCAATTTAAATACAGCAATTCAGGATTTACATTATTGGCCGAAATTGTAAAAAGAGTTTCAGGAAAAAGTTTTGGTGCCTTTGCAAAAGAAAATATCTTCGATCCGCTTGGTATGGAAAATACCTTAATATATGACGATAACGAAAAAATAGTGAAAAACAGAGCCTACTCCTACGGCAGTGAAAACGGATTATCTAGCAAAAGAAACCTCAACAGTTCTTCTCCCGGCCCTACCAATGTTTATACAACAGTAGAAGATTTAAGCAAATGGACGGCTAATTTTGAAAATCCCATCGTAGGGAATACTGATTTTATGAAGCATTTTAATGAGCAATCCCTGTTAGATGACGGAAAACCAACTATACTGGCAGTGCGGGACGGCGAAACAATTTACCATGCCAAAGGTCAGTTTATAAGAAACTACAAAGGCCTTACCGTGTACAACCATACCGGAAGTGATGCGGGTTTTAAAGCGTATTTGGGTCGTTTTCAGGACCATAAATTATCGATTATACTTTTGAGCAACGATGAAAATTTTGTGGCTTACAAGGCCGGAATGGATATTGCTGAATTTTATTTGGCCGATCAGTTTAAAAAGAGAGAAAAAGTGACTGCAACTGAACAGAAACCTGAAGACAAACCAAAACCCACTTCTGATACCAATCTAAAAGACTTTGAAGGTACATTTCAGAACGATGATTTAGCATCCCTTTTTAACGTCAAGGTAATCGACGGAAAACTAACCATGACCCATAACCGGTTAAGTGATGTTGTGCTGACTGAAGTAGAGAAAGATAAATTTTCTGGAGCAATTACATTTTCTGCGGAAGTAAGCTTTCAAAGAAACAAGAAAAATCAGACAACAGCCTTAAGCATTACAAATTTTGGAGCTACAAATGTAAAGTTTATGAAACTAAAATAACGACAGCAAAAAAAGCACACAGCAAAAAAAATTCGATAAATTCATTTAACATTCCTACTTTTAGTAGCTCAAAACCCAGAACATGAAAACCTATTTTGTTGACTCGTTTACCAATCAAAAATATAAAGGCAATCCTGGGGCTGTTTGTCTTCCAGAGCATGATTTAGATGCGGTTGAGATGCAAAGCATTGCGGCTGAAATTGGCTTCTCGGAGACTGCTTTTATCAGACCCATAACAGGAAATACGTATAGCATCTGGTTTTTTAGTCCAAAGACGTAGATTCCGTTATGCGGGCATGCCACGCTGGCTTCTTCTAAGATTGTTTTCAGCACCACTTCGTTAGACAGCATAACGTTTATCAACTACGACCATGTAGAATTGGTGATTGAAAAGGAAGGCCAGAAAATCAAAATGTTTTTTCCGGTTTATGACACCGAAGAAACGGCCGTTCCACAAAAGATGCTCAATGCCTTGGGAATTTCTGAAACAGTATCTCAAAAATATAGTCCCAACAATAAAATCATCCTTATTGAAATTGAAAGGGCCCGTAAACTGGCCGATTTAAAACCCGATTTCACGGCATTGGTAAATTCGCAAACCGGAATAAGCGGCGTACTGGTAACCGCAGCTTCAGATCACACCGATTTTGATTTTCACTACCGCTATTTCTGGCCCTGGGCAGGAACAAACGAAGATCCCGTAACAGGCGGTGTTCAGACCTTTTTGACAAAATACTGGGCCACAAAACTGAATAAAACAAAACTGACTGCGTATCAGTCTTCCCTCCGAACCGGAACATGCAAACCGAGCTTTTACAGGATAAGGTTTCTATTTTAGGCGAAGCTGTAATTGTTTTAGAGGGTGAGTTTATTTTATAAATACTGCGAATCTGTTTAATTTTTCTTATGTCTGATCTTCTGGTCAGCTCGTGTAGGCCACTTAAAAAGTTGTGTAAAACTTCTTGAAATTAATTTAGCTTTTAATTTTACTACGCACCATCTGATTACCATCCTTAAAGAGAAAACAATCTCCATTATTAAACTTTTTCCTATATATTTGTTTACAAACTAAATTAGGCCTTGCGGGGTTTACAGCAACTACTGTCTATGAAAAAAACACTACTCTTACTTGCACTTTTTAGTATTACAATCACTCAGGCCCAGGAGATTCAATGGCAAAAACCATTGGCAAGCGCTCAATTTGAAGAAGGACGCTGCATACAACAAACCACCGACGGAGGTTATATTGTAGCCGGATATAGTCATTCGAGTATCGGAAATCGGGAAGAAGAAGCCTATATCATTAAACTGGACGCAGCGGGAACAATTGAATGGGAAAAAAAATACGGCGGAACCGGGAGTGATTTCGCCAGAAGTATCCGGCAGACTGCCGATGGTGGTTATATTATAGCCGGAAGCACCACTTCAACCGACGGAGATATAACCGGAAACCATGGTGGTGCCGATTACTGGGTCGTTAAAATAAATGCAACAGGAACCATTTTATGGCAGAAAACCTATGGCGGAACGTCTTATGAAAAAGCAGAAAATATTCGTCTGACTTCAGACGGAGGTTTTATCATGGTAGGCTATGCGTATTCTAATGACGGAGATGTGAGCGGAAATCATGGGCAGGCGGATATCTGGATCGTCAAAATAAATGCAGCCGGTACGCTTCTATGGCAGAAATGTCTGGGAGGAACCAGGGACGATTATGCCAATGAAATTATACAAACCTCAGATGGCGGGTACATGATGGCTGGAGGTACTACCTCTAACGACGGAGACGTAAGCGGAAATCATAGTTTGGGTTTAGATTTCTGGATCGTAAAATTAGACGGGACAGGAACCATTACCTGGAAAAAATGCCTGGGAGGAACCGATGAAGATTATCCCACAAGCATGCAGCAAACTACCGATGGCGGCTATATTGTAACCGGAAATACGGGTTCGACAAACGGTGATGTGGTAGGAAATCATGATATTGATGATGCTATCAGAACCAATGATGCCTGGGTCGTAAAGCTAAACCCAACCGGTACTATACAATGGCAGAAGTGTCTGGGAGGAACCGGTTTTGAAGACCCCTTTAGTATTCAGCAAACTACCGACGGGGGCTATATTGTAGCCGGAGATACCAACTCAACCGACGGAGATGTGAGCGGAAATCATGGA
>JBDTLL010000257.1:0-3758 GCA_039934815.1 Daejeonella sp.
ATTTCATGATGAAAAACTTCAGCAGAACTTGATTTCATTCCAGATTCAAAAGGATAATAATAGCTTCTAACAGCTTCCCAATAATTGCTGAATTTATTTAAAGACTGAACATCGTATGGATTTTCACGCTCATTAAAACGCATCATTTCTACAACCGAATTAAAATTTGGTTGCGATGTTAAGCCGGATAAAGAACCCAGTGCGCAATCAACCACATCCACTCCAGCTTCAATAGCCATTAGGTAAGTGGCAGGTTGTAACGAAGAAGTATCGTGAGTATGTAAATGAATAGGAATTTTAACCGTGTCTTTTAGCGCTTCAATTAATATTTTAGCGGCATAAGGTTTTAACAAACCCGACATATCTTTTACCGCCAAAATATGCGATCCGGCATTCTCCAGATCTTTGGCCATTTGCAAATAATAGTTCAGGTCATATTTCTTCCTTTCGGGATTTAAAATATCGCCTGTGTAACACAATGCGCCTTCTGCAATTCCACCGGTTTTTTTGCGAACCATTTCAATACATGGCGCAATATTTTCCATCCAGTTTAATGAATCAAAAATTCGGAAAACGTCAACTCCTTTTTCCCAGCTTTTCTCAACAAAAGATTCAATTAGATTATCCGGATAAGCAGAATAGCCTACGCCGTTGCAACCTCTTATCAACATTTGTATTAAAATATTAGGCATAGATTCCCGAAGTTTTTCGAGTCTTTTCCAGGGATCTTCATGCAAAAATCGAAGGCAAACATCAAAAGTTGCTCCGCCCCATGCTTCCATACTAAAAGTTTGAGGATGCGTTTTGGCAAAAGCTTCGGTCACTTTTAACATATCATACGTTCGCATACGTGTAGCGAGTAATGATTGATGCGCATCACGCAAAGTGGTATCTGTATAATATATTTTCTTTTCGTTTTTCAGCCAGTTGCAAAATTCAACCGGACCTAACTCATTCAACAGATCTTTTGTGCCTTTCGGAAATTTAGCACTATGATCAAAATGAGGAACTACAGGCTTTTCAAATCTTTTTTCATAGTCGATATGTTTCACATCCGGGTTTCCGTTTACAGCAATTTCTCCAAGAAAAGATAAAATCCGCGTTCCTCTGTCCAGCCGCGTTTGTATTTCAAAAAGTTCCGGATGATTCTGAATAAAATTTACGGTTGTTTTTCCTTCAATAAATGCGGGATGATTAATTATGTTCTCTAAAAACTGGATGTTGTTTTTAACGCCCCTGATTCTAAATTCCCTTAATGCCCGATTCATTTTTCGCGTAGCATCAGGCAGGTTTGCACCCCAGGTACTAACTTTAACAAGCATTGAATCAAAAAACGGACTGATTTTCATACCCGGATAAGTACTTCCTTCATCCAGCCGAACGCCAAATCCCGTAGCATTTCTATAGGTGATCAGCGTTCCGTAATCGGGTTTAAAATCATTCCCCGGATCTTCTGTCGTGATTCGGCATTGCATGGCAAATCCATTTTTCATTACCGAATTTTGATCTTTAAGACCAATTTCAGGATCACTTAGAGCATAGCCATCTGCAATAAAAATTTGAGTTTTGATCAAATCTATTCCCGTAATCATTTCAGTTACGGTATGTTCCACCTGAATGCGTGGATTTACCTCTATAAAATATATTCGCTCATCTGCATCTAACAGAAATTCTACCGTACCAACATTATTATAATTAACAGATTTGGCAATTTTTACGGCATAGGCGTATAGCTTTTCCCGGGTTTCATCCTTTAAGTTTAGAGAAGGAGCAACTTCAACAACTTTCTGAAATCTGCGCTGAACGGAACAATCTCTTTCATAAAGATGCATCACGTTTCCGTGATTATCCGCTACAATCTGAACTTCAATATGTCTGGGACCTTCAATAAACTTTTCAAGAAAAATAGTGTCATCGCCAAAGGCATTTAAAGCCTCGCTTTTAGCTTCATTAAACGATTTTTTAAGCTCTTCTTCTGTTCTTACAATACGCATTCCGCGACCACCGCCGCCCGAAGCTGCTTTTAAAATCAAGGGATAAGTAATCCTCTCCGCTTCAGAAATAGCTGTTTCAAGCGAATCGAGATCTGGAATATTGCTTTCAATAATTGGAACTTCTGCACTGGTTGCCACTTTTTTAGCGGTAACCTTATCGCCAAGAGCACGCATAACATCCGGCCTCGGACCGATAAAAATAAGTCCGTTTTTACCGCATTCTTCAGCAAAATCATCGTTCTCAGACAAAAATCCATAACCCGGATGTATCGCATCAGCGCCACAATATTTTGCCATACTAATAATGCCCTGAATATCCAGATAGGGTTTAAGAGGATCATTATCTTCGCCAATTTGATAAGCTTCATCCGCTTTATAGCGATGAAGTGAATACCGGTCTTCATAAGTATAAATGGCGGCCGTTTGAATATTCAATTCATTACAAGCCCTGCCTATTCTGATGGCAATTTCTCCGCGGTTAGCGATTAGTATTTTTTTAATCTTCATATCGTGGCACAGTAATTAGTTTAAATTATAAATTATAATTGAATGAGAATCAATAATTGCACAAGTGTTTTAAATTTTTAATTCTAAAAAATGAAAGTTGAAAATAACTCCAAGTTAAAGTGGGTAGATTATATCTCCGTTTTAATGGACAATCAGTTTAAGATTCCGGGAACAAATTTTAGGTTTGGTTTAGACCCCTTGTTAAACCTCATACCGGTTGTTGGCGATCTTTCTGGATTTGCAGTTTCTGCCATGTTGGTTGCCACGATGGCAAAAAATGGCGCCAGCAGAAAAATAGTTATTTTAATGCTGATTAATATAATTATTGATACCACAATTGGCGCTATACCGATAATCGGAAATATCTTTGATTTTGCTTATAAATCTAATGCTAAAAATATAAGGCTCTTAAAAGAACACTATCAGGAAGGAAAACACCAGGGAAAAGGCACGGGAACTATTGTCTTGATCGTAGTTGTTCTTTTGGCTTTTCTGATTTTAATTACGTTTTTGATGTATAAACTAACTGCCTGGTTTTTCGGATTGTTCTAAAACTAAAAAACACAAAAGCCGCTTAAAAAAAGCGGCTTTTGTGTTTTCGGGAATAGATTAAGTAGTTTTTTATTCAAAGGCATACGTTCTTTTGTCAACTTCCTGCTTAGCTCGGGAAATATCACGAAATTCATCAGATGGTTTATGATTTAAACTTATGTATACTTCAGTATCATCAATACCCACTGCCATTTGCATAGGTTCGCGGGTAATTCGATAAAATGTATCGTATCCCATAGGTAGTTCCTGCAGTTGTGGTTTAACTTTAACAGGTGTTAACGTAATGCTTATAGAAGCATTCGACTTTGAAATTAATTGAGTTTTTGCCAGACAATACGTGTAACCACGTTCTATTAAAAATCCGAGCAAGTGAGGCGTTAAAATTGTTTTCATAGGTTTATAGAGTTAGGTAGATGTAATAAAATGGTATTTAAAATTGCGAATTAAACAAAGTGTAAGTACTGTAATAAGCTTTTGCAATTACGGAATTAAATCGATCATTACCTTATTTACAATTGTTTAAGTTTTATAAATTTATTTTCAAGGTTTAAACCTCAAAAAGTTGAGATCAGGGTCGTATGTTGTTATACCCAAATCAGAATCAGTTAAAAATTTGATGAGATAAAAATAAAAAATTAAAAATAGAAACAAAACTTACTTTCATTTAACTAGCTGAATTTCAACCAACAAGTTTCTTACATAAAA